>JAPOOP010000265.1 GCA_026713385.1 Candidatus Poribacteria bacterium
CTGTAAAGCAGCAGGACAGACCGATCAAACTTCATGCTTGAGATGAACAGATTCATTCCCACAGGTGGTGTCAAATAGCCAATTTCAAGGTTCGTTAAGACAATAATACCGAGATGCGCCTTGTCAATACCAAATTGTTCAGCGATAGGAAGCAGCAACGGCACAACGATAATCACCGCCGAAAAGATGTCCATCAGACACCCAACAATCAGTAGGAAAATATTAAGCCCAATAAGTGTGATGATGCGGCTTTCGGTTGTTGACTGAATCCAATCAAGGACAATCGTAGGCACGTCAAGTGTGATGAGGTAGTTTGTCAATCCTAAAGCGATACCGAGGATGATGAGGATTGCGCCGACAAGCAACGTGCTTTCTTTGACAATGCGCGGTAATATCCTCAACGAAATGGAACGATGGATGCCAAACTCCACGATACAGGCATAGATGGCTGTTAATGCCGCCGCTTCATCCAACGTAACAATACCGGATAAGATGCCTCCTAACACAATAAACGGCAACAGCATCTCCCACTTCGCTTCCCACAGCGTTCGCAGGAAAACTCTCCAATCAAAAGGAGTTGTCTCAGTCCGTTTAAAGAGACTCCACCCGCAACTATAGAAGCTTAGTATAGCCAGAATCAGAATCCCGGGAAAAATACCTGCAAGGAACATCCTATCAATACGGACTTGAGCGATAATCGCGTAAAGGATAAGTGGGACACTCGGAGGAAACAGTAACCCTATACTCCCAGAAGCCGTCACCAAGCCGAGCGAAAACTTTTCATTATACGTCTGCCGCAGAATCGGATAGAGCAATCCACCGAGGGCGATAATCGTTATACCGGATGCCCCTGTGAAAGTTGTAAAGAACGCACAAGTAAAAAGCACAACGACAGCAATACCACCCGGTAGCCAACCAACGCTCGCTCGCGCAAACGCAACCAACCGTTGCGGTGCCTTCCCTTCAGCAATGATATACCCCGCAAAAGTAAAGAGAGGGATAATCAGAATCGTTGAGTTCCGTGTGAGCCGATTGAAATCAATCAGAATTGTTGAAATCGGTTCGCCCGCTGTAGCGTATCCGATAATCGAAGCGCCACCAAGTAAGACGAAAAGTGCACCGCCGAAAAGCGCGAATCCTACCAATCCAATGCCGATTATTAAACCCATTAATCCGATTCTCCTTCGACAGTGTTTGGTGTCTGTTCACCACCCATTAAATGGATACCAATTTGGAGGAATAGATGGATGCCGATGAGGACAAAACCGTAGGGAATAATAGACTTCGCCCACCACAGCGGAACACTTCCAATTAATACAGCATCGCTCAACTGTTCATCATGTAGAAAGACAAAGCCGTAATATGCCAGAATCCCAACGACAATTAAAGCGAGGCAATCGATAATAAAATTGCTCCAGCGCGTGATTCTTTTCGATAATATCCGACTGAGGACATCAATGCTGATGTGTCTTCTTTCGCAAGTAGCCAGTGCTGCCCCCAACAAGCACAGCCAAAGGGTTAGGTGCTGAAGCATTATATCGCTCCACAATAGACTCGCGCTGAACACATAACGCATGACGATTTTGAGAACCGCAAGTCCCAACATCATTGCGATAATAAGACACAACAAACCGGTTTCGATCTTACCTAAGGTGGTATTAATGTTCTGGAAGAAAGTTTCTAATTTATGATTCATTTGCGAGTACTTGGATTCCAGCCGCTGGCAGGACAGCGACCTTCGCTTGTGCGGGAAGTCTTTCTGCAAACAAAGCAATCAACTGCTCCAGATCTCGAAAAAGGAGCGCGCCCGGATGCTTCTTGTAAAAATCGTCTACCAAGAAGTGTTCCGACCAGACGTGCAGCTGGTCTTGAGTTCCGAGTTGTGGCGTAGGCAGTTCAGACTGTGTCCGTTCCTCTCTCTGCTGTACGAAGCGGGCATAGTCGATCTGTTCAAACAAACCATGGTAGCAGATGCCGTCACTTGCCGGGTTGAGTGCCATCCCGTGTGCCTTCTCAAAATGCGATAGTGCCCACAACGCCTTGCCCGTTTGAATCGGGTCACTATCAAGCGGGTAACAGTTAAGCACAACCAGATCCGTCTCTTTTCGGTTTGCCTCCGGTATCACCGTGCCGTAAGTGTCCAAAGCGAAGTACGCTCCCTTGCGATGCGCCTGCACAAAATCACCGACAAACAGACCACAGATCTCGCGACGGCTATTGAGCACGACGTTAGCGATAACGTCAAGACCGAGTACACCTGCTACGGCTTCGGAGAAATCGCGATGATCGGGTTCGCTCCCTTTTCTTTCAATCACAGCGTGTCCACGTCCCGGCGAAAAGGTGTGGAAATAGAACATCGTCGCGTAACCGGCAATCCCCGGTACAACTAATTTCGCACCGCCGCCGAAACCGACGGAACCGTGTGGGTAGATGCCACCCAAACAAATCTTGAAATCCGCATTTGCAACGACACCGTTGAGATAGATCGGCATACCGTTATCAAGGTTTCCCAAGGCACGCAGATCACCACTCATAAAGTCGTGGCTTGTCGCTTCATATTCAGACGCAATATCCGCACCGATCTTTTTCGCGACCTCTTCATCGGTGAGCGGACGGTGTGAACCACCACCAACAACAAATCGGATCTCGGATTTCGGGACACCCGCTGACGCTAACTCATGTAGGAGATATGGAATAACTGTCGCCGCAGGCGTCGGACGGCTCAAGTCATCCACGACAATAGCGGCACTCTTCTTGCCTTTCGCCAGCTCCGAAATTCGGGGTGTACCGATGGGTTCGGCAAATGCACGTTCAATTTGGGCATCAGAAAGCGCAGGAGCATCTTTCGGACCCAATACCTCTACCTCCCAGCCGGTCGGAAAATTCAACGTCAGTTCCTCGTCTCCGTACCAAGCACGGGAGTGCACTGTAGCAGTGTTGTTCATAATTGCCCTCCATTTGTGGATCACAGAATGCGTAAAAGAGAAGATGTGTCCTGTCGAGTTGCAGGAACATTGGTGCTCTCGCAACGGTGTTTAATGCTACAACCCCTCATAGCCGATCAGATTACAAGCCTAAGTGCTTTACCGAGGAGAATTTATGTTAATACCTGTATTCCTCCTACAGGTAAAATAGCGACTCTGGCGTGTCCCGGAAGTTTCTCTGTGAATGATTCAATTAGACCCTCAAGATTTCGGAAAAGAAGTGATGCCGGATACTCTTTATAGAAGTCGTCCGCCAAAAAATGCTCAGACCAAACATGGAGTTGTCCACGCCGTCCGATCTGCTGCGTAGGGGCTTCCGGTGGAGTCTGTTCGGCTCGTTGCCGAAGATAGCGTGCGTAGTCGATGCGGTCAAACAACCCGTGGTAGCAGCTGCTATCGCTTGCCGGGTAGAGTGCTATCGTGTAAGCACCTTCAAAATAGCTTAAAGCCGCCAATGCCTTATCAAGTTGAATCGCATCAGCATCCAGCGGGTAGCAGTTAATGATCACCAAATCTGTGTCTTTTCGAGTTGTTTCGGGTATCACTGTCCCATAAGTATCCATCGCGAAATGCGCGCCTTTACGATGCGCCTTAATAAAATCACCGACAAACAGACCACAGATTTCACGGCGGCTATTCAGCACAACGTTGGCAATCATATCAAGACCGAGAACACCTGCTGCCAGTTCGGCAGTGTCGCGACGGTCAGGTTCACTACTCTGTCCCTCAATCACAGCGGGTCCGCGCCCCGGTGGAAAAGTATGGAAATAGAACATTGTGGTAAAACCAGCGATACCAGGCACAATAAGTTTCGCTCCGCCACTAAAACCAACGGAACTGTGGGGATAGATACCACCGAGACAAATTTTAAAATCCGCGTCCGCGACGACACCGTTGAGATACACCGGCGTGCCGTTCTCAAGGTTGCCAAACGCACGTAGGTCCCCACTCATAAAGTTATGATTGGTTACCTCGTACGCAGCAGCGATGTCTGCGCCGACCTTTTTCACAATATCTTCATCGGTAAGAGGTCGGTGGGCACCGATGCCAACGACAAACCGAATCTCAGATTTCGGGACACCTGCCTCGGCTAACTCGCGCAGGATAAACGGAATAACTGTCGCAGCAGGCGTCGGACGACTTAGATCGTCCACAATAATAGCGGCACTCTTTTTGCCTTTTGCCAACTCCGAGATGCGGGGTGTGCCAATCGGTTCAGCAAATGCACGTTCAATTTGGGCATCTGAAAGCACTGGAGCATCTTTCGGACCCAATACCTCTACCTCCCAACCTGAGGGAAAATTCAACGTCAGTTCTTCGTCCCCGTACCAGGCGCGGGAGCGTACTGTAGCAGCATTCTTCATGATGTCTTTTCCTCTTCCGGGTGATTAACTTGGCATCGGTGGGAGAGGACCGCCGCGATAAAATCTCGGAACAGCGGATGTGGTGAAAGCGGTTTTGATTGAAATTCGGGGTGAAATTGTGAACCTACCATCCACGGATGCTCGGCCACCTCCGCAATTTCGACGAGGCTTTCATCCGGCGATAATCCACTAAAACAGAGACCCGATGATTCTAATTGCGAGCGATATTGGTTATTCAATTCATAACGATGACGGTGTCGTTCTACGATAATAGGTTGTTGATAAGCGGCATAACTTTTGGTATCTTCTTTAAGGACGCACGGATAATGTCCAAGTCGCATTGTTGCACCGAGATCAGCCACGGCGCGCTGATCATGCATTAAATCTATAACAGGATAAGGCGTTTCTTCATCTACTTCCGTGCTGTTTGCATTTTTTAGTTCCGCAACGTGTCGAGCAAACTCAATCACCAGACACTGCATTCCGAGACATAATCCCAAATACGGTATCTTATTTTCACGGGCATATCCTGCGGCAACCAACATTCCTTCAATCCCACGATAACCGAACCCGCCTGGAACCAGTATTCCGTCGGCGTTCTGAAAAACGCTATCAAGGTCTGGATGTTTTGTGAGCGATTCCGCTTCTATCCACTCAATTTCAACAGCGGCTTCGTTAGCAATCCCGCCATGCTTGAGTGCTTCCTGTACACTAATATACGCATCACTGCCAGTTGTGTATTTTCCAACAATAGCGACTCGAGCTTTCTGCTTCGGATTTTTGAGTTTTTCAACCATCGCGCTCCATTCAGCATCCATCGGTGGGCGTGCTTCAAGTCCGAGTCTCTTTAAAACGAGATGCCCCATGCCCTGTCTCTCAAAATTGAGCGGGATTTCATCTACACATTTTGTGTCCAACCCTTCAAAAATATAGTGTTCACTAATACCACAGAGGAGCGCGATTTTTTGGCGAAATGCCTCATCCAGCGACTGGCTCGTACGACACAACAACAGATCTGGTTGGACCCCCAACTCTTGGAGTTTACGAATGCTATGCTGTGTCGGTTTGCTCTTGCTTTCGCCATTAGGTAAGGTATAAATGAGAGAAACATGGAGGAACATTGTATTCTCGCGCCCGACCTCAACTGCCATCTGACGGATGGCTTCAACGAATGGTGGCATCTCAAAGTCCCCAATCGTTCCACCTATCTCCGTAATAACGATTTCGGCTTCGTTATCCTTCCCAATTTGATAAATACGCCCTTTGATTTCATCAGTAATATGTGGGATCAGCTGCACGGTTTGACCGAGGTAGTCCCCACGTCGTTCCTTCGCAATTACTTCACTATAGATCGAACCCGTAGTGAAGTTAGAATACTTGTTCAGATCGATGCCGAAAAACCGTTCATAGTTCCCTATATCCAGATCAGTTTCTGCGCCATCATGGGTGACGAAAACCTCGCCATGTTGGAATGGATTCATCACACCTGCATCCACATTGAGATACGGATCAATTTTGACAACAATCACCTTAAACCCGCGATTGATAAGCAATCTCCCAAGGGATGCCGTCGTGATTCCTTTGCCAATGCCTGAGATAACCCCACCCGTTACGAATATATATTTTGTCATGAAAAATTCCTTATGAAGCCTGCAAAATCTGTCTCACCCGCTCCAAGTCGGCAGGAACATCAACACCAATAAGGGGCGTATCCGTTTCAACGACATGAATAGGGACTCCATGCTCTAAAAAACGCAATTGTTCTAACCCCTCTGCGAGTTCGTAAGGTGTACTGTTCCACCTCGTGAACGCAAGAAGTTGCTCTCGACGGTAAGCGTACAAACCGACATGCCGATACACAGGGAACTTGTGTAACTCTGCCTCACCGACCTTCCCGGGCATAGGCGCACGTGAAAAGTACAACGCATCGCCTTGAAGATCTGTAACGACTTTAACAACGTTAACATCTCGATAATCTACCGCAGTTTCAACCCTCTGTTTTAACGTGCAAACTTGCACCGCCGGTCTGTCAATAAAAGGCTGCAGCATCATGTCTATCTGTGCAGGCTCAAGCAACGGTTCGTCCCCTTGAATGTTAGCAACAATATCGCAGGTCAAACGCTCTGCGACGACTGATACTCGCTCAGTACCTGTTGCGCATGGACCGGTCATCTGTACATTTCCGCCGAAGCGTCTTACGGCATCATAGATCCGTTGGTCATCCGTAGCAACAATAACTTTATCCAATGTTTTCGCGCAGCAGGCACTTTCATATACATGCTGTACCATCGGCTTTCCGAGCAAATTCGCCAACGGCTTGCCTTCAAAACGGCTTGAGGCATAGCGTGCTGGAATAATTCCTACACTTTGCAACCTTACGCCCCCTCATAACGTCCTATTTTTGACACTTTTTTCTACTCACTCCCTAAATCAGTTTAACGCATAGCGAAGTTAATATCAAGATTTTTTTGGTTTTCGGTTGCAGACCCGAATGGAAAAATGGTAAACTTTAACATACGCGAATCGCTTTTGTAAAACAGTGAAGAAATGATTTATCCAAAGGAGAATCTGAAAAAAATGAAACGGAACCTAATATTTACAACACTGACTTATAAGTTAACGCCTTATCTTGTGTGCCTACTTCTGATAGGCACTCTCTGTGTACCTACGGCAGAAGTTTTTTCAGCTGATGTTTTAGACCCGGATTTGGTGCTGTACTTCGATTACGAGGATTTCGACGGTAACACCGTCGTTGAAAAATCTGGACGCGGTTACAACGGCGATATTAATGGAAAGGTCACACAATCCAATGATGGAAAATTCGGCAAAGCCGGCAAGTTCGCAGCCGGTAGTTTTCTGGATTTAGATGGACCCAACGTTAAGCCTGAAGACATCCCTACCGAAGGTATGAGTATCGTCGCCTGGATTAACGTTGAAGCCATATCGGATATGGCGATTTTCAATGCCCGTGCCGGTGATAATACATGGCTTGTACACCCCGAGGCACGCGGCGAGGGAAATTATCGTTGGCTCAATCGGAGTCCGGGCGGAACGACTATCTTTGACATTCGCGCTGGAGATAACAAGGCAAATCAATGGCAGCATTACGCTGGTACCTTCAGCCGCGCTGACGGGTTAGCTGTACTTTACATCAATGGAAAAAATGTCGGTGAAGAAAAAGCGCGCGCTGGCACGCCTATCGCAGGAGACTGGGACCAGGGCGCACGTGTCGGTTTTAATATCGATAGCAAACGTCCTTTCACCGGATTGATGGATGACCTCAACATCTGGAAACGTGGGTTGACAGAGGAGGAAGTCAATGGCATTATGAACGATGGTGTCGACGCATTTCTTGCTGTGGAAGCACATGGTAAATTGGCGACCGCTTGGGGAAAACTTAAGGCATCAAAGTAAGACGAAACCCGTGAAAATGGCTACATGCTATACAACAGTAGAAAGATGGTTCATCTAAAGGAGGATTTCAAAGGATGAAACGAAACTTTACACTAACCCCTTATCTTATGTGTCTACTTCTGATAGGCACTCTCTGTGTGCCTACGGTAGAAGTTTTTTCAGCCGATGTTTTAGACCCGGATTTGGTGCTGTACTTCGACTATGAAGACTTCGACGGAGATACCGTCGTTGAAAAATCCAGAAATGGTTACGACGGCAAGATCGATGGGGATGTCACACAATCCGATGACGGAAAGTTCGGGAAAGCCGGCAAATTCGCATCCGGCGGTTTTCTGGATTTAGATGGATCCACTGTTGAGGCTGAGGACATCCCTACCGAAGGCATGAGTATCGTCGCCTGGATCAACGTTGAGTCCGTCACAGATATGGCAATTTTCAACGCTCGCGCAGGTGATAATACATGGCTGGTACACCCAGAAGCACGCGGTGATGGAAACTATCGTTGGCTCAATCGGAGTCCGGGCGGCACAACGATATTCGACATCCGGGGTGGCGAAAACAAAGCCAATGAATGGATACATTATGCAGGAACATTCAGCCGGGCAGAAGGATTAGCTGTGCTTTACATCAACGGTGAAAATGTTGGTGAAGAAGCTGCGCGCGTCGGCACACCTATCGCAGGAGACTGGGGGCAGGGGGCGCGTGTCGGCCGTAACATTGACGACAACCGCCCTTTCACCGGACTCATGGATGACTTTAACCTCTGGAAACGCGGTTTGACAGAGGAAGAGGTCAATGATATTATGAACGACGGTCTTGGAGCGTCGCTCACAGCAGTAGAAGCACGCGGTAAACTCGCAACTACCTGGAGCAGGCTTAAAGCAAACTAACGAAGCTCATAAGGTTTCAAATCATTTTTCCGTAGGCGCGCTTCCTCAGCGCGTCTACCCAATTTGCGCAAGTCTCAAGAGCAAAGGATGCAGAGCCATTCAATTGTCACAAATCATTTTTGTGGGAGGGGTTTGTAACCCCGATGCTGGTTTCCGAAAACTGAATGACTCTGGCAAAGGATGCATGGAAAATCGACCGAACATACTCTGGATTTGTAGCGATCAACAACGATTCGATTCATTAGGTTGCTACGGTAATCCGTTTGTCCAAACACCGAATTTGGATAGATTGGCGCAAGGCGGTGTGCTTTTTGAACACGCTTACTCGCAAAGTCCCGTCTGTACACCGAGCCGAGCAAGTTTTCTCACCGGACGCTATCCACGTACCACACGGTGTAGACAAAATGGGCAGGCAATCCCACCAGATGAAGTACTCGTGACGAAGTTGCTCCATGATGCCGGATATGTCTGCGGTTTAGCAGGTAAACTACATCTCGCACCCTGCAATCCGAGTGTTTGTGACGGAACAGAGCAACGAATCGATGACGGTTATGACCAGTTCTTCTGGTCACACGACCCAAGCGATGCTTGGTTCACTCACGACTACACACAGTGGCTACAAGATAAAGGACTCCGCCGAGACTGTAAGCCCTTCCAAGAATCGAAACATGTTCAGGTGATCCCGTCGGAAGAGCATAGCCAAACGACGTGGTGCATCGAACGTGCGATGTCATTTATCAGAAGCGCGGAACGATTCAAACAACCCTGGCTTTTCTCGGTGAATATGTTCGACCCACATCACGCATTTGACCCACCCGTAGCGGCGTTAGAACGCTATCGTAATCTACTCGACAATATACCACCACCTAACTATGTCAAAGGCGAACTCGAAGATAAACCGATCTGGCAGCGGATCGATCACACGGGTGCCTACGGCAATAGGTCTGGATACCCCTACAAGGATATGAGCGAGGCAGATCACAGGTGGATACGCGCCGCTTATTGGGCAATGATTGATGTCATTGACACACAAGTTGGACGCTTACTAAATTTGTTGGAAGAAACTGGACAGCGTGAGAACACTATCATTATTTTCACATCCGACCACGGGGAGATGCTTGGAGACCACGGCATTTACCTTAAGGGACCTTATTTCTACGAACCCGCCATTCGCGTTCCTTTGATTATCTCTGGACCGGGAATGCTGAACAACGGCGAGCGTTCAGACGCACTCGTTGAATTGGTGGACCTCGCACCGACCCTACTTCAGGCAAGCAATATAGAGCAATCCATTGGCATGCAAGGACAAAGCCTACTGCCTCTGCTCACAGGGGAAAAAGATCTGGATACGCACCGAGATGATGTCTATTGTGAGTATTACAACGCGATGGGTTGGCACAGGGAACCTACAGCGCACGCGACTATGGTTCGGAGCAGGCACCATAAGATAGTTGTTGCTCACGGAACAAGAGGTGGAGAACTCTACGATCTCAATTCAGATCCAAAAGAAACAGACAATCTTTGGGATTCTTCCGATTGTACACCTATTAAATTAGAGATGCAGGAACGAGTTATGGATCGCATGGCGTGGACGGTGGATCCTCTTCCGATGCGTCAGGCTCCGTGGTAGTCTCTGAAGATGAACACATACTTAGCACTTCAGTTAGGTAGTCCTCCTGCGAAAGCAAGTCTTTATTGGCACGGAGACTCGCCTCATGAAACCGATAATTACCTTCACCGAGTCGGTAGTAATATTGGAGATGTCCAGTACTGACCGCCTGTTTGAGGTCTGCAGGTGAGATTCCGAGCATCGCTGCCGCCTCTTCAAGATCGTATTCAACCACAGTATGGCGTATTCGCATTTTATTCTCTCCATTTCGGTGTTGTAACGCGAACGTGCGTGCTACTTAAAACTATACGGACATAACACAATAGAAGGGATCAAGTTCATGACACAGCATCGGTGTACCAGTTACGCCTTAGTGAAATCTCTTAAATCATGGCTTCTATGCACACTGGTTTTCTGTACTATTATAGCAGGATCAGAAGCAAATGCCGAGAACTTTCTATCGAGATGGGATCAGACCCTCTTTGATCGTATCTACGATGCGCCGCCATACCGGGAACCGATGTGGACACTCATGGAAGGGATAACAGAATTGGGGCATTATCGAGCAGTTATGGGGATTTCTGTTCTCCTTATGGCTTACGGTGATGAGGCACATCAGGAAACTGGAAGGCTTTTGTCTTCCGCATTCCTCGGAACTGGGTTGGTAACGTTTGGTATGAAGGAATTGATTGGTCGGAAACGCCCCCTTGATGAGAGTTTGGGGAATCCAGCTTTTCCGTCAGGTCATACATCCTTGGCATTCAGTTCAGCAACGATTTTAGGATATCGGTATCCGAAGTGGCGAATTCCGCTCTACGTCGGGGCAGGGCTTGTCGGTTTTTCGCGTATCTATCTCGGACGACATTACACGTCAGATGTGATAGCCGGGGCAGCAATTGGCACAGCAATGGGAATGCTCGTCTGGCATCAGCGCGTCACACTGCTACAATGGGAATTTTAGAAGAGCCATCAGCAATCAGATGTCTAAGGCAACCTGAGTCCAAAACAACCTGTTGGACAACTCGAAAGCGAAATACCTCAAGCTCCAAAAAACCGAAACTTACCCGCAAGGTATAATTAAAAAATTTAAACCTTTGACAATAAAACGTAAGCAACGTAAAATATAATAACAAAGGAGGGTGAGACTGATGAGCCGTACGAAAGACCGTATCCACTTCCGGTATCAGATTATAGGCAGAATCGGTATGCTTTTCTTAATAGGGGTGTTATCGGCAGGGTGTGCTGTCCCACCGCAGCCCTCAGTTGATGTCTATATGGAACCCATTGTGGGACGTTTTAACGCACAGATCGACCCAGAGACGGGAGCAGCAACTGTCGAAAAAAATGGAATTGCCGTTACTATTAAACCCTTTGATGAAGTAGAACTGTTCACACTCACTGAAGATCCGAGAGTGAACCCCTATCTCTGGGTTGAGAAAAATGGTGCTGTTGAACCCATCTACACAGTTTTCGACATTACAGTCCATAACCGAGACAACCGACGCGTTCTGGTTGACGATACAGCCATCCTTATTGATGGAAGTGGCGGGCAATACGCCAATCTATCTAATGATTACTTCGACTCACTCTATGACAACGTAAATCTTCCGAATAATAGCACAGGAGTGGGAGCTTACCCCTACATTCCTACTGCTCACGGTTACTATCCATATTACGGACACTATCAGTCTTACATAGACACCGAAGCACTTGAGTTGGGACGAATCGTGATAAAGGACCACATCTTTGAAGGCGCAAAGCTGTTCTCTGGCGCGAAACGGAGCGGTTTCTTAATTTTCGACCGACTTGAGAGGACTGCCACAGATATTCGAATTATTGTCCCTCAAGTTCGGATAGTCCATCCAAACGGTAAAGAGGATAATTTGGAATTTAAAATTGACTTTAGGCAGGTTTTGCCATAAAATAACGTAACTTCAACGGTCTAATTCAGGTTAACAACGCACAGGGCTTGCAACATAATGAAGGGAGTACATCATAAAATGAGAAATTGGCTTATTACATTATTAATAGTCGGGCTTATATCCACTTGGGGATGTCAGCCTGCAAGTAAAGACAAACAGGAAACCCAGAAAGAACTCAAAGTTGCTGTAGCCGCACCCTTTACGGGGAACGCAGCAGCATTTGGGGAAATGATTAAACGCGGTGCCGAACTTAAAGAGAAAGAAATCAATGATGCCGGTGGAATCAACGGTATGAAGTTGACGCTGCTTTTTGAGGATGATGCAGGAAAAGATGCAGAAGCAAGCCTCGTAGCAGAACGCATTTCCAGTAACTTGCAAATCCTTGCAGTTGTTGGGCACTTTAACAGTTCCTGCTCGTTGGCGGGTAAGCCAATTTACCAACGGGCTGGTATCGTTGAGTTGTCGCCTGGCTCCACAAACGTGAGCGTTTGCGAGGGAAGCGACTGGACATTCCGTAACTTGTATCGAGACGATTTCCAAGGGAAATTCATCGCCCGATATATTGACGAGATCCTGACAGATGTCGAATCTGTCGCTGTCTTTTTTGATAACGACGATTATGGGCGTGGTTTAAGAAACGCATTCGTTGAGGAAGCCGAAAAGATTGGACTTAACCTCGTCGCCTCAGAAGCCTACGATCGGGATAATACCGATTTTAAAGCACAACTTACAAGTATTAAGGCAAAAAATCCAGATGCTATTTTCGTCTCTGGACTCTATAGTGAAGCAGGTTTGATTATCAAACAAGCACGTGAGACTGGAATTACGGCACAGTTTTTCGGTGCCGATGGTGTGGACTCACCAGATTTTCTCGTAATTGCGGGGTCCTCCGCAGAAGGATCTTATCTGACGACACCTTTTACGTTTGGGGCAGCTGGAGAAGACGCACTACAGATGGCAACTAATTTTGAAGCACTTCACGGAGTGGCACCCGATACGTGGGCTGCATTGACGTATGATGCTGTTGGAATGATTGCGGACGCTCTTGCAAAAACCTATAACTCAGAAGCATCCGTTGCAGAGAATCGAAAAGCTATCCGTGACCATTTAGCATCCTTGGATACGCCTGAGGAAGGCTACAAAGGCGTTACAGGGTTAACCTATTTTGATAGAAATGGTGATACAGTTAATAAACCGGCTTACGTGAAAATTGTGAAAGATGGACAATTTGTTGCAGCGGATCGACAACTACTTGAATTACAAAAGATTGTCGAGAAACCCGGCTTCGTGCCGTTAGAAATTGATTCTACGATTGATTCCGTCGTAGAACCTACCCTAACTAAGGATGAGAAAAGATTTTTCTGGGCAACCTTAAATGTTGAAGGTGTTATTTTAGCCCCTTCAAGTGAGATTTCTTGGGCAGCACAGTTTTTATCAGAGCATAATATGTCCGACTCTGAATTTGAATTGTTTATGTTAAGGGTGAAAAAATATCGTGAATTTGTAATAAACCATCCAGACAGGGTTGATCCGCCAGAATGGGCAGTTGGCAAATATTAATTCAATAACTGAAAAATTGAACAACAAAAGATATGGTGCATTTGCCCTGATTGTCGGCACTTTCAGTGTTACTACCTTAGCCATGTGTATTGCGGTTCCGTTTGGACTCGGTGCAGCGATTTTTGTATCGGAGTTCTGTAGTCCGAAGCTGAGTTGAATTAGATTGATTGTAAAACGGGTTTCCCCTTACAGCAATGTAGGGATGGGGCACCAGTGTCCCTCTTTAGCATCAATACCCAAAGAAGGGAATTATGGCGCAATTTTTGGAACAAATTATTAACGGATTGGTGCTCGGTGGCATTTACGCGCTTATCGCTGTCGGTTATACCATGGTTTACGGTATTATCCAGCTGATTAACTTCGCACATGGCGAAATCTTCATGTTTGGTGCTTATATCGCACTCATGCTTATAACAGTCTTCGGTATACCGTTTTGGATAGCCTTGCCATTGAGTATGATTCTATGCGGAATATTAGGGATGCTGATGGACTTGGTAGCGTACCGGCCCCTTCGGAATGCCCCGCGTTTGTCGGCGTTGATTACAGCAATAGGTATGTCACTTGCGTTGCAAAACCTGGCACGAATGATTTGGTCAGCCCGGCCCCTTCAATTTCCTACCGAAGCTCTCCCGGCTATCTTTCTCAGTCAAAATGCGATCTCACTCCCCGGTGGCGCAACCTTACCTTATCGGGACGTGTTTATTATTGCACTGGCACTCGTTCTAATGATTGCCCTCAACAGGTTAATTTACCTGACCAAAATCGGGAAAGCAATGCGGGCTTGCGCGCAAAATCAGGTTGCTGCAAATCTGATGGGTATCAGGACAAACCAAGTAATTGCTATAACGTTTATTATCGGTTCAGCTTTAGGAGCAGTTGCGGGTGTAATGGTAGGTTTGCGCGAAGTGGTTACGCCAACAATGGGCTACTATAAAGGCGTAGCAGCTTTTGCCGCGGCTGTTCTCGGCGGCATAGGTAACATTACAGGCGCAATGCTTGGCGGCATTATAATCGGAATCGCCGAAGTGATTGGTGCCGGATATATATCTTCAGGGTACCGGTTAGCGA
Organism: Candidatus Poribacteria bacterium; assembly: GCA_026713385.1. Classification (GTDB taxonomy): domain Bacteria; phylum Poribacteria; class WGA-4E; order WGA-4E; family WGA-3G; genus WGA-3G. The sequence continues at coordinate 14,812 of JAPOOP010000265.1, forward strand.
TTGCCTATATTATCATGATCGCAGTCATTGTTATTCGTCCATCCGGACTGTTCGGAAAATCAACGGGACACCGAGCTTAGTATGAAAAATAAATTAACACCGAAAAATATTATCTTTGGCTTATTTGTCTGCTTTCTACCCCTGTTGATGTACGGCTTAGATGCGATATCCCTTTACTTGTCGCAGTACGATATTTACCTGAATCTCCCAAGTGGTGATTACATGCTTCGGATTATTGTCCGCGCATATCTCTATATGCTTCTCGCTATCGGACTGAACATTGTATGTGGATTCACAGGGCTCCTTGATTTAGGCTATGTCGGTTTTTACCTTATCGGTGGCTACACGGCAGGGTTATTGATGGCAAGACTTGGGGTGACTTATTGGATTGCGTTACCCCTCGCTATAATTAATGGCGCGTTGTGGGGACTGTTGCGTGGCGCACCCACTTTACGACTCACGGGTGACTATTTCGCAATTGTCACCTTTGGATTCGCCGAACTGCTTTTTCGTATCGTGAAAAATGAACAGTGGTTGATTGGCGGTCCGAATGGATTTGTTCGTGATATTCCACCGCCTGCCCTTTTTGGAATTGTATTCAACCAAAATTGGCACAACTACTATCATATTCTTATTCTGCTAACCTTGGTTATTTTTGTCACCTATCGACTACAGCACTCTCGTGTGGGTAGAGCATGGGTCGCAATTCGCGAAGACGAACAAGCAGCAGAAAGCATGGGAATTAATGTCAGTCGTTATAAAGCACTGGCGTTTGCAGTGAGCGCGGCAATCGGCGGGTTAGGTGGCGGCTTCGTAGCACAATTCCAGGTTAACATTAGTGCCCCCTTCTTTGAATTCTGGGAATCAATCCTCATTCTCTGTATGGTAGTCCTTGGAGGTATGGGAAGTATAAGGGGAGCAATGATGGGTGCAGCGATTCTCGGATCGTTAGGTGAAATTCTGAGACCGGGCGTCATTATCCCGTACCAATTTGGGGGCGCACGCTATCTTATTTTTGGAATTATCCTTATCCTCTTAATGCGTTTCCGTCCAGGTGGATTGGTGCTCAGAAAGGCATAATCTTGGATCATGAGAACCCGCATAACTTGGCATACGGGCAGTTTTTTAAGGACGCACCTTGCGAGACCATATCGTAAAGTGAAGTAACTCACAGATAAGCAGAATTAACGCCCCAACCAGAAATAACTGAAATCGTTCCTCATATTCACCATCTGAACGGATCCTGAACTTCTGCTTTTCGAGTCGCGCTAAGTCCGCTGCCAGCTGGACAATTCCGGTATTTGCATGATAGTAACTGCCGTTACCTGCTTCGGCTATTTCCCGTAGTTGCGTTTCGTCCAACGCTGTTAACACGAGTTGTCCATCGGCATCGCGCTTGTAAGGTGCAGTTTCCGTAGCAGTGTCCCGCGGAAGCGGAATAGGCACAGATTGGACAGTGTTGCCAATACCGACACAATAGATATGAACGCCCTTCTGAGTCGCCGTTTTTGCCGCCTCAATCGCCTCTTCACCGTGGTCCTCCCCATCTGTAAAAAGAATCAGAACCTTCTGTCCCTCGAAATCGGCACCTATTGCTGCCGTATCGTTCTGATTTGAACTGAGTCGAACAGTCGCTGTCTCAATAGCATTCCGGATACGTGTCCCGCTGTGGGTAAGTGTTTCGGCAGTTATCGCTTCCAAAAATTCTCTGAGGGTGGCAGTATCACTCGTCAAAGGACATACCACGAAACTCGCCTCAGCAAAGTAGAGCAATCCGACTCGGTCGCCTTCAAGCGCATCTAATAGTGAAAATATAACCTCTTTCGCATGCGTCAGTCGTCGAAAGGATTCTTCATCCTCCGCAAGCATACTGGTCGAAATATCCAATGCAAGCATGACATCTAACCGCTCTGCAACAGGTTCAGGCTTGGCACCCCACTGCGGACGCGCGATTGCAAGCGTTAGGAGAAAATAACTCAGCAGCAATAATCCCGCTTGAACCTTGTGTCGCCGTAGGTGCGACGGGTCTGCATTGCGGTAGAATCGTAGGAGTGCTTTGCGTTTCTGTTGTAATCCAAAGAGAAGCAACAGGGTCACGGGCGGCACTATCCATAATAAGTGGAGAAATTCAGGACGGGCAAAACGCATTTTTTATTGGCTTTCGGCTGTCGGTTTCCATCGGCTTTCGGCAAGACAAAGAGATTTCTTTTTTTTTGCTGACGGCTGACCGCTTCTTTGCCATCTTACCGACTGCCGAAAGGTTTTTTCGCAAGAAAAAACCGCCCCGACTGCCGATTGCTATTTAGGAAGATAGAATGGAGTTACGGACGCGTTCAAAGATCTCAATCGCATAGTCAAGATGGGTTTTGGAAGCGATGTTAAAAGAGATACCAAAATTTTTGACTGTTACATTGGGCAAATTGGCTCTGCACTCAACAATATGGAGCGGTGTGAAGTCCCCATGAACATCAACTCGAAAGTGGGTCGCCCTTCTTGAGGGATACGTATCAAGCCACCAATGTCCCCCAAAAGTCATCCTGAGTTTCGCGATGCGAGGTCGAAGTGTTGCACCGCACCCCTCGATGTATTCCAAAAATTCATGGGCAATTTGCGAGAGTTCCTCGTTCTCCTGTAGCATCTCAATGAACAACGCGAGTGTCATAAACCGCTGTGTGGTGTGCCCATAACTTCGCTCTTCCTCTTTGACGAGCTTCCCACCCAGAACGGTTTCGGTTGCGACTAAAATTTCATCAGGGGCATGATAGGAAAAATAAGAGATATAGGTGAGATCAAGCCCCAGAGCCCGTAGATATTCTGCGACTTCTAAAACACGCGCGTCTACTCCCTCGGAAATAAGCACCAACCGCTGTCGTTGGTTGAACGCCGATTTCCGAATATCGCCGGGTTCATATTCAAAGAATTCACTATGTAGGGCAGTAAGGGACGAAAACTCTTTACCCTGTTGTTGGCACCAACGGTAAGCAAGTTGTTCCAATTCTATAAAAGAAAGTTGAGAAACCCCAGCGGCATACTCTAAAATCTGTGTAATTGCCGTCCGAGAGGGCTTTCCACGTTTGAGTTCAATAATCACGCAATTGCCCTGTCTGTCGAGCGCGAGTAGGTCAATTTTCTGTTTCGATGTACTCAGGGGCGGTTGCCTACTGATAACGCATAGCGGCTCACCAAGAACCAGCGTTGCATCTTTTTCGAGTAGATCCTCGAAGTCGCGTTCCTCGCCAAAGCGCAAAGGTTCTAATTTTCCAAACTTCCTGTCTTCCCAACGATAAACTTCCATTTTTGACCATTGTCCCGCAAGTCTCTATAGGCTTGTGCTATTGTGATTTATGTGATTTACGCTGATGATGAAATCTCCAGTAATCAGAGCAAATCAGATAATCAGGGAAATCACAGTTCTGACTTCTTCATGGAAATAAGAATATATACGGTCATTCTACACATTAAAATTTAACCAACGGATACGTTCCCGATATGTCTCGACCTCTGCTGCGATTCTGGTATCATTCCAATTGTTTTTCTCACCCAAGAATTGCGCTATTTTGGGTGCTATATCAACACCTTGCCCCGGCGTCCAACCGATCCGTGTCCGCCGCCAGAGGATATCTTCAAGCGTGATCGCCATCTCACCCCAACAGGCATAGAGAAGTTCAGCTTTCGTGAAGGGAAGAGACAACGTTACTGGCTCCGCAAGCGTTCCATCCTCAGCGATAAACTTTTGAATCGTGCTATACCCTTCGCCATATCGTTTAACGAGACGCTCTGCCTCAGCACCCGATGCCTCCCCAACCGCATTCAGCAACGGGTGATCGGCGGTTTTACAGGCACGTGGGACGTTTAGAAATTCGGCAAGATGGTTCACCGTCTCTTCCGCCATCTGACGGTGTGTGGTGAGTTTTCCACCATAGAGATACATTATCCCGCTTGGACTCTCTGTAATTAAATGATCCCTCGAAACAAAACCTGTTTTTGCGAATCTATGCGCGGAACGGTTCGCCGCGATGAGAGGTCGGGTACCGGCATAGGCAGCAATGATAGTATCGTTATTGAGCCTCTTTTCCGGAAAAATCCGCTGTGCTTCCGAAAGCAAATACGCCACCTCATTTGCCGATGGTCGCACTGATGCCAATTCCTCCTCTGGTGTCGTTTCAGTCGTGCCAACAATGGAGGTACTATGGGCACCGGGTAAAATAAAAATAACTCTCGGATTCCGCCTACGTTGCTTATCCAGCTGCGTAAAGGTTATCAGACCGTAAGCCCCAACGTCGTCCTCTTTTCCACAGCGCGGTAAAAGGAGATGGACACCTTTCGCGTTTTCTGTCAACAAGCGCGGGGTCCCGTCGTAACTCGGATCTTTACGCCACACATGGTCGCTCCAAGGTCCCGTCGCCGATACAATTTTCCGTGCCGAAATCTCAAAACGTTCTCCAGAAACAACATCTTCAGCGGCTATCCTGTACATCCGGTTCTCAGCATTGGCAGTCTCGGACTGTCTGACAAAATCAAGAAAACGGACATAATTCGCCACAATAGCCCCGTGGCGATGGGCATCCTTGAGTGTTGAGAGCGTCAACCGGGCATCGTCAACCGTACTATCCCATAAAAGGACACACCCCTTTAGCGCATTTGTAGCGATAGGTCCGACAAGATGCCGAATCTTTCGGGCATCGCGAATCGCTACTGACTTCTCCTTTTCATCCGTTTTAGAGAGACAATTGTAGTAATGCGCGGCGAGTTGCATCCCTGTCAACGGATACGGATCGCCTTTATAGCAAAGAAGTGCTAACGGAATCGGTTTGACGAGATTCGGCGCGATCCGGCGGAGGATTTCACGTTCCCGACGGGAATTTTTGACGAGTTCAACGTCGCGCTTAAGTAGATAGCGAAATCCGCCATGGACGAGCTGAGATGTTGCGCTACTCGTTCCGTTTGCGAAATCGCCTTGTTCAATCAAGCCTGCTTTTATGCCACCATTGAGTGCAAGGTCCCGGATTAAACCCGCACCGACGATACCACCACCGATAACTAAAACATCCAATGGTTCAGTTTTGAAGATTTCTATATTCCGGGCGCGAGTGTGAACTGAAAATTCCGTTGGCATTTTGATGTTTAACCATTCATCAGGTGGCTGTGTGAAGAAACCTTGCGGATAGCATCCAAAATTCCCGACACGGCACCTGCTACCGGTTCTGTCAACAACGGTAAAAATATAAGCTGCGAACAAGCCTTTTCAGTTACAGGCAAATCTCCTGGCGCATAGGTTTCAAACGTGCCACCCATATCATTGGTGCAGAGGACACCGCGACCGTCCATGTACATATCAAGTCCGTGTGTGAAGAGCGGTAAGGTATGTAGCAGCGGATACGGATTGCTATTTGTCGGCATAGTCCCTGAAAATACAGGCACACCATCGCCAACGACAAGCGGATAAGGGTTATTATTTGCCAAAACCCCCTCTTTTCTGAGTGCCTCGGCGAATATCGGAGCCGGCAGCCCATGCATCTCTTCCTCGTGATAGTGGATAGGAAACCCAAAGAATCCCGCTGACTCAGCACCTGGATATGTTTCAATAGGAGAAACACCCGCAATCTCTCGTAAGCCGCCAGAGATTGCCTGGATATAGGCACGGCGGTTTGCATTGAGTTTATCAAGTTTCTTCAGCTGCACCGAAGCGATACCAATAGCGAGCGGATGCACCCGAAATTTAACGCCAAGCCCCATCGGTGGGAGATGCGTATAGCGCAGTCCCTCCGCTGTTTCCCCTACAATGCCAGCCGGACGATTGACTTGCCCGAGCAGACAAGCCCTCTCAAAAGCTGCTACATCGTTGGTAGCAAGCATTCCACCTTCACCGCCGCTAATGGGTTTGCTACCCTGCAAACTCCATGCCCCGACTTTCCCAATGCTACCACACGGAACACCTTTGTAGGAGGCACCATGTGCATGAGAACAGTCCTCTATGACCGGCACGCCTGTCTCTGCACTGAGTGCCATGAGCGCATCCATGTCACATACATTGCCCCACAGATGCACCGCCACAATCGCCTTGGTCCTGGACGTAATACGCCGTCGAACATCAGCAACATCAATTAACAATGTCCTCGGATCCACTTCACAGAAAACAGGCTTTGCCATCAGCGTCAACGCTGGTGTAATTGATCCCATCCACGTGTAGGTCGGACAGATAACCTCATCTCCCGGACCGACACCGAGTCCAAACATTGCGCTGTGTAGTGCCGCTGTGCCGTTAGTAAGACTCAAAGCAAATCGGGTCTGATGGCGTTCACGCCAAGTTCGCTCAAATTCTTGAACAGTCGCAGATACACCGGAGAGTTCATTCCGAAGCGTCATCTCGTAGACGATCTGCGCCTCTTCTTCTGTTATCTGACTCCACTGCTCCAACTTCGGATAGGACGCATCAGGCGTTTTTTCAAAGACCGGCGTTCCTCCCAAAACAGCAGGAAGATCAGTTTGGGTAGATTCATTTTCAAGACAAGATAACTTCGCTCTGTTTTTCTCCATAGGGAATCAGTTCTGCCTTTTTCTTAACCATCGTCCCCGGCCTCTATAGGCTTGCGGTTGTTTTTATCCAACATCTATGTTATGCTAACGGGTATATTGCTGGTAACCTAATATCACGTATAATAACACGTTTTGAGGCTTTTTGTCAAATTACAGTTCCTCTACAAACATTGCACCCCGCTGAGGTGGTTAAAAGGAATTCCTTTGAAGCTCTCCAGTGGAGAGCAAGGTCTATAGGGACCAAAATCCCATAGTTAGAAACCTTGAATATCCAAAAAGTGTTCGCTTCACTGTTGCGGAACAGAACATCCCAAGCCAAACATTTGTTCGTCAATTTAATACCGTCCGTCCTCGCGCTTGCTGGATTTTTTCTTTTATGTGGACTTGTGCTTCAGGTACGTGGGCAGGATCCACTGGAGTTCTATAGCATTATCCTTGTGAGTGGGTTCGCAAGTTTTGACGATTTTGGCTATGTCTTGTTTAACGCAACACCACTTATATTTACAGGGCTCGCTGTCGCTATCGGCTACAAAAGCGGGCTGTTTAATATCGGTTGTGAAGGGCAACTCTATATCGCAGCGTTCGCTGCCGCATGGATAGGCATACACCTAAACCTCCCTACTTTTCTGCTGATCCCTTTCTGTATAGGTGGTGCAATGATCGCCGGTGCCGGGTGGGGCGCGATTCCGGGTCTCTTAAAGGCAAGATACGGCGCGCATGAAGTTATCAATACCATTATGATGAACTTCATTGCATTCGCTCTCATGAACTACCTTGTTACATCCGTCTACCAAGAGCCGGGTCAGATGATTCCACAAACACAGCAGATTCATGAAGCCGCACAACTCCCACGGTTGGCATCTTTCCTCCCTGTTCTCCCACGGAGCAATCCGCTAAACGTGAGCTGCTTGCTCGCTTGCGCGTGTGCTGTATGTTGTTATATCTTCTTAACATACACCCGTTGGGGTTACGAACTTCGCTTGGTAGGGAATGCGCGAGATGCTGCGGCTTACGGTGGGATAAATCCCGGCACTGTGACGATATGGGTGATGGCGTTGAGCGGTGCGGTTGCGGGGTTAGCGGGTGTGGCTGAGGTCATGGGCTACCGCCATCGGTTTTTGGATAATTTCTCATCAGGGTGGGGATTCACAGGGATCGCAGTTGCACTTTTGGGCAGAAACAATCCTTTCGGCATTTTGGCTGCGGCTATCCTGTTCGGATCGCTGAACAAGGTTGCCTTAGATATTGACATTCTGCTGGGAGTCCCGCGCGGTCTATTTCTGGCTGGGCAAGGTATGTTAATTATCTGGTTAGTTAGCATAGAAAGCATTTCACAAAAATTTTTTGATCATTCGCGAGGCGTTAAACGAGGCGATTAATTTGTTGACATTTTTCTCTCATATCCGCTTGTGCCCGCTTCGCATTGTCCCACAGGTTTCTTTACAGGAAACCTGCGCAGAATGCTTTACATTTGGAAGGGTGTTTTTGATAGGGTATTTCTGCGTATTGTTTGGATGCTTCTTCAGATTTAAGGAACCCCATAAAAGTCTTAACGCACATTATTTCTCCGCAAGGTAAATTAAAAACATGATTCTTGAACTCATTCCAAGTACTTTGCGAATGGCGACACCGCTTGGATTCGCCGCACTCGGTGGGATCTATTCTGAGCGCGCCGGGGTCATCAACCTTGCTCTTGAGGGTATGATGCTCATCGGGGCTTTCGGTTATGTTATCGGAGCACAGGCATCGGGGTCGGTGTGGATCGGATTGCTCGTAGGGACAGGCTTTGCGTTAACATTGGCACTACTACACGCTGTTGCAACGGTTACTTTTCACGCGGAACAAATTGTTACAGGCATCGGTATCAACATCTTAGCATTAGGAATTACAGAATACCTTTTACCGACGACTGAACAGGTAGGGGGTCTTCCGCACTGGAAGGTACCATTTATCGGTTCGTATAGTTTCGTCGTCTACTTGTTGCCGGTGTTGATGGTGGCAAGTCACGTACTCCTGTTTAAAACCCCGTGGGGTTTGCGATTGCGAGCAGCCGGTGAATCAACAGAAGCTCTCGCGGCACTCAGCCTAAGTCGGGCAAAATGGCAATACATCGGAGTTATGCTAAGCGGCATTTTGGCAGGAATCGGCGGCTGTTTTTTAGCATCTGAAGTTCATTATTTCACAAAAGGGATGACAGCAGGACGTGGCTATCTCGCACTCGCGGCGGTCATCTTCGGGAATTGGCATCCATTGAGCGGCATCGCAGCATGCTTCCTGTTTGGATTCGCCACCGCTTTAGAACTCGCGAACCGATGGAACATTCCGGTCCAATTGTTAAACAGTTTGCCGTATATCCTAACAATGGTCGTTCTTGCAGGGTTGGTAGGGACATCACGCCCACCTGCGAGTTTAGGAAGGATGAAATCGTAGGCTGTTGGCAACGGTGTCGCGAACTCTCACCTTACACACCCTTATGCTTCGGTTTTCTCATCTTCGTCTACAAGTCCATGGTAACTGCCGTGGCGACTGTAATAACCATAGGACTTAGCGTGCTTCGGATTGATCATGTTACAAAGCACTCCGATGCCCTTCATCGGAAAGGCTTCTGTCAAATGTCGGACACCAGTAAGGATGTCAAATCGTCGCGTCTTCGTGATGTCAAACACATAGACAATGGCATCAACAATGTTTGCCAAAATCATCGGATCCGCAACGGCACGGACAGGCGGTGAGTCAATTACAATCACATCGTACTCCGATTTTGCGAGTTCCAACCAATCCGTCATCATTTCAGAGTTGAGCAACTCAATTGGATTTGGTGGCACTGTGCCACTCGGGACAAGATGCAAATTAGGAATGTCAGTTTGCTTGACTGTTGCGTGGAGGACAGCGTCCCCATTTTCTGAGTTTAAATGGATAAGGGCTTCACTTAATCCAGGTTTACGTGCACTAACGCGCGCGATAGGGAAATCAGCATCAGGTGTATCCACTGCATCTTCCACCTGAGGAAGTTGCTCTCCCGGAAAAGTGTTGTGTTGAGTGGGACGGCGCATATCCGCATCAATTAACAATACTTTACTCCCCCTTTGCGCAAGTGCAACAGCAAGATTTGAAGAGATCGTGCTTTTCCCTTCTCCCCGAGTCGCGCTTGTAACCAGAATTGTTCTCACCGGTGCCCCTGGATTCAGAAACGGCAACTTCGCTTGTAGGACACGAAACGCCTCAGCCGATCTTGATTGCGGGGCATCGTGAACAATTAGAGGAAGTCGGTACGCATTGCGCTTTTTGATAGACGGAAGTACGCCAAGAAAACTTGGCGATTCAGGCAGCGCGTCCAATTGACGCACCGCATCTTCTAAACGGAGATATGTATCGTCGAAGTAATTTTTCGCTACAGCAAATGTAAAGCCCAACAGCATACCTGCCATTGCCCCCAAAGCGAGATTCAGTTTTAGACGAGGTTTCAACGGTTCTTCGGGTGCCCGCGCCATATCTAAAACTTTAATACTCTCTGTACGCGCCTGCGCGAAAATTTCCGCCTCTCGCATTTTCGCTTCTAAAGCCAGCACTTGTGTATTATAAATTTCAACATCCCGCTTGAGTCGATAAAACCGCAATTGCGTCGGGGACCAACTACCAAGTTTCTCAAGGTGCGCAGCAATTTGTGTGGCAACCTCAGCCTTCTGTCTATTCAGGCTAATAATGGCTGCCTCCGCCTCATTCACTTTTTCTGTAAGCACCTGATGGAGTGGATTGTAAGAAGATGTTGTACTTTTTATATCTTCTTTTTCCTGAGCAAGTCGTGTTCTTGTCTCTCTAATTTTTTGATCAATCGCCGTCACTTCAGGATGCGTTTCATCATACTTGCCAAGGACTTCTGCCCGGTCGATTTCATACTGGTGTAAACTATCTTGCAGCTTGGAATGCGAAGGGTTCCGTGCGATTGTTTCTGAAACGACATCCTGTGACACGTTCCCCAACTCCGCTTGATAGGTACCCAGTCTAAATTCAGCACTCACCAAGAGATCTATTATTTCATTTTCTTTCACTTGAAGTGCCAGAATGATTTGTGCCTGCGTTCCGCCCTCTGCATTCAAAGTAATTTCTGGATACTCTTGCTGAAATTTAAAGAACGCCTCTTCAGCCTTTGTGAGGCCATCCCTTGTCTGATTCAACATCGTTTGGGGTAGCGGCTTTTCCCACCACTGCATTCTTTCAGCGGCTTCCGCTTCGACAGCCGTCTGAAACACAGTGGCAATCCTATTGGCTATATTCTGTGACCGTTCGGGGGTCCGCTGTGTCACAGTAACAGCAATTACGCTTCCGTCGGGTGTTTCTTCAACCTTTAGTTCCTCGTCAATGAGTGTTTTGACGAAGAAGTCTTCCCACTCAGTGAGTGTGAGTTCACCCTGTTCCGTAGCGTTTTGAGCAAGCGTAATATTCAACAAATCTGCAAGCCATACGACAACCCATCCACGATGAACACGCAATGGGTCGAGGAGTCCCTCCTCTCTGAGTTGACGGATAGCCGGTGCAATCACGAGGTCTCGCGATTGTATCTGTGCGGCATAAGCCCCCAAAGATGGACCGCCCACTAACCCCGATATAGGCAACTGCGAAAGTAGCGAAGAAGTTGGTTGACCGTCTAAGACGCGGAGGGTTGTTTCAGATTGATAAACCGGCTGCGTAAGGTCGGTTATGAGAAACGCCACGAAAACGGAAAGGAAAAAAATGAGAAGGACACCCCATTTATTCCGAAAAAGGATCCAAAAATAGTCTGATAAACGAATTTCTCTGATTTCTTCAAAGTGCCGATCGGTTGACTCTGGCATCTCTAACCTCTTTAATGGCTGTCAGCCGTCGGAAACCTGCTTCGCAGTGAGAACTATCAGTGAAGAGGATGTTTGTAAATCCAAAACCTCTTTCTGACGGCTGACGGCTGATCGCTGACCGCTATCTTAATTGTATCTAAGCAGGACTGTGACAAGCAAATTCACAAAAGACGTTGCGAAGGTAATGACTCGCCAATCTAAACGTGTTCTTTCACGGACTCTGAGCTGATCCTTCGGGTTCAAGTAAACATCCGAGTGTATCTGATCGAAGTCCAGTTCTTCCTCTGTTCCATCTGCCCGCGTGAGTAAGCATTTTTTTGGATTCGCTCTCTCCTCATTGAATCCACCTGCCATCGCAATGGCTTGACCGATCAGCACCGGTTCAGTAATCACATATTGCCCTGGTTTCTCAACAGCCCCCGTAACGCTTATTTTCGCTTCCGCCAACGGGACATATAGCGTATCTCCCGGTCCCATTGTTGCTTCAACATTTTCTGCAGCGAGATCGACTAAAATACGCTCTTTACTGGTGATGATTTCTGATTTGTGTAAGTTGGCGAAATCAGTTCTCGACCCGCCTGCAATTTTCAACACCTGACTTGCCGACACCTGCGGGGCTGTTATCGGATAAACACCGGGGGCAACCACCGCCCCTATAACACGTACAGGTCGTTGCTGAAAAACAGACGGAACGAAGATTGTATCATGATCCTTCAATGGAATATCGGGACCCCCGGCACTGAGGAGCTGAAGGTAATCAATCTTTTTATTCAGTTTTCCATCCCGCCAGATAGATATGTCCGTAAGATCCGCAGCTTCGTAGTTGATTCCAGCGGAGGCGAGTGCTTGAAGGAGATACACTTGTCCGACTTCAAAGACATGGAGATTCCCACGTGCGCGAATTTCGACTGCACCGAACACAAGAATCGTCCGTTTCGGTCGCATGAGCGTTACAAACACGCGCGCTGTCGGGAGATGCTTGGAAAAAGCGGACTGCATCTGCACTTCCAGTTCAGAAACTGTGAGATCCGCTGCCTTGATGAGCCCAATAAGCGGATAGGAGACATAGCCATCTTGTTGAACCGGCACAGGGACTCGCTCTTTGCTATATTCAGGATAGCCGTCCACGGTGACAACAAAACTGTCACCAACTTGCAGTTTATAGGTAGATAATTCCGTGGGTTTTGGATCTTTCGGTGTAACCTCTGGGTTTCCAATAGTAGGATTTTCGGTGGGGGAATCCGCAGCGGAAATGAGTACGGAAAGACTCAGTTGTAACACACTCAGCAAAAGTAGTATAAATCTTTTAAGAGAAAGTTTCGGGTTGCTAATACATTTGGCGCATACTCCACCAAAAAACTGATTTCGTAAAGCAGATGTGTTCATGAAAATTTACTGTCAATCCTTTTTCAGATTTTTTAATTTTTCCTTGCGGTTCGGTGAGGTTTGCCCCAGACTTGACGTGCCTCTCCGTAGAGTCGCCTGTGCCTGCTTTGCAGTGAGAATGCAGGCTGCTGCTCGGTATTATAGTAAAGTCCGAAAATATGTAAACATTTCAGGAAGCACCAATCCTACTCCACCGCTGGCGAGGTGTTTTTGCTTAGGCGTTTCCCCTCGCCTATCCGTGATGTCTAAGTAATCATGGACTTTACAATTTCTATATCATTGAATATTTTAACAGACATTCGCTCAAAATACAAGCGAAATCAGAGGTTATTGGCAATGCGAATTTCTTCCTCGTTAAAGGATTCGTCATGCCATTCAGTTATACGCCACTCACTGTTTCTCTTTTCAAAAATAAAGAGATTGTCCCCTTCAGCGTACACACCACTAAATCCACCTTCAAGTGAATGTCCATCGGATATGAAGAGTTGGATTCTATAGTGATTCCGTACTTCCGCCTGATTGCCATCCTCATTCATAGTAATCTCTGGTGGCACAGAGAGTTCTATCTCAATATCCTGAAACTTCTCAAAAACACGAGTGGCAGCATCCCGTTCCTGTCGGATGTCATCAAATTCCAGATCATCCGTTTTGTCTCCGTCGGTTCCCCAATCAGAAACATAAAGGAAACCGTCTTCCCAGAAAGTGCCGATATATGAGTTAACATCTTCCGTTTCGTAACCTTGCCGCCATCGGTCTAAGACCTTATTAATTTGAAGAAGTTCTTCAGGCGGAACCTGACCCACCTTATCAGCGTCCCCACACCCCATAAAACCGATGAGTAAGATGAGTACGCCGGTGACTTTTGCAAAAGCCTTGAACATAATAATTAAGTATTCTCCTAATTTACACTGAAGTTTGGATAATTTGGTTATATTCCCAGTAGCTTATCATGACTTCATTTTCCACTTTAGTTGCAAGCCGATTAGGTTTCCTTCAAAAAATGTTGCTGCTTGTCCTCCGTGTTATGTATATCAAATCGGTGGATTCTAAATACCAAAACGTTCTGTCCCCGCTGGCGAGGTTTCCCAACCTCGCCTATCCGTGATGTCCAATTAATTGTGGGCTTTACTATAATAAGGTTGGGACTTGCGCATGCTGCTCTTTTGTAGCATAACCTGTTAGGTTGTGTCGTTGCACGTGTGAGGCGTTTAGCGGATCACCATCAAATAGGACGTGCTATCGTCAAAATTGCGTAAGTCCTGAAGGTTCTTCAGGTGCTTTCC
>JAPOOP010000537.1 GCA_026713385.1 Candidatus Poribacteria bacterium
CACCTTCACGGACCTCCATATCCTTAAACCCGTTCGCTCCGAATTCCACCATGAGTTCATCGAAGCGCGCCCCATTTTCTACCTCTTCAGACCAGATATTCGTTACGATTCCGAGTTTTTCAAACATTTTGACATCCTTTCGTTGTTACAGTATGATACACAATAGTAGAGGATCAAGATTGACTTTGAGGACAGGTTGGTAGTAGTGCGATTTGCGGCGTACTCGACCCGGTGAATGCCACACGGAGAACCTTCATACCGTTGATTCATGCGACGTGCATTCATCGCACGTTCCAGCGAAATGAAGTTGGGTTTGACTATTGACCACCGACCACTGACTGCTGACCGCTGACCGCTATTCTTCCACAACAAAGATTATAGCATATTTTTAAGGAGTTTTGAACAAGAAGACTATGGCACAAAATAAGTTGTTTACTGATGAACTCAGACGCACTGCGGCACCGATTTGGGAAGCCGATCTTAAGCACCCATTCGTTCAGGGTATTGCTGATGGAAGTCTCCCCAGAGAAAAATTTAAGTTCTACCTGATTCAGGATTACCTTTTCCTATTGGATTATAGTCGTGTGTTTGCGCACGGTGTTATCAAGGCACGCGATGAAGCGACGATGGCGATGTTTGCGACGCTGCTCAATGAAACACTGAACACCGAGATGGATTTGCATCGCGGGTATTGTGAGAAATTTGGTATCTCCGCCGCTGAGATGGAAGCCGCACCGATAGCACCTACAACGCATGCTTATACCCGGCACCTGCTTGATGTCGCGCAGGTCGGAACTTTAGCGGATCTCGTTGCGGGTGTTCTACCGTGTCAGTGGGGCTACGCCGAGATCGGTACAACACTTGCCGAACAAGGCGGTTCGCCAGAACCGCTCTATCAGGAATGGATTGAGATGTACGCCTCTCCTGAATTCCTATCACTGGGTAAGTCCCTGCGAGGTCTGCTCAACAATCTCACAGCGGAACATAGTACCTCTCAAAAAGAACGGATTGAAAACTACTTCTTGCTGAGTAGTCGTTATGAGTACCTTTTTTGGGAGATGGCTTATACGCAAGAGGTGTGGAAAATTTAGCCTTATTTATAAGATAGCACATTCATAGAGGCACAGCGACATAGAAGGTACTGCCTTGTCCGAGTGTACTTTCGATCCATATTCTTCCGTTGTGACAGAGGACAATATGCTTAACGATTGCCAGGCCTAATCCGGTACCGCCCATTTCTCTGGCACGTCCTTCGTCGACACGGTAAAATCGCTCGAACACGCGAGGTTGGGATTCCATTGGGATGCCGATGCCTGTATCTTTTACACTCAGGATGAACTCTTCCGAGGCTATATCGGATCCTTCAGTTTCTTCGTGCGATCGGGTTTCTGCCGAAACGGTAATTGCGCCGCCATCAGGTGTGTATTTGATGGCGTTGTCGATCAGGTTCACAAAAATCTGCATGTAAAGTTGTCGATCTATGTTAACTTTCGGAAGCGTTTCAGGAATCTCCCATTTTAAAACCAATCCTGATTCCTCTAATAGCGGTTCAAACACATCTAATATTGGTTCGTGGAAGGTATTGAGGTGGCAGAGCGAGCGTTTCAATTCTACCTCACCCAACTCGAGCCGAGAGAGTTCCAACAGATCAGAGACTAATCTTGTAAGTCGAGTTGAGTGATTGAAAATTTTTACAATAAACTGTTCACTTGTCTTTGTCCGAACGGAATTCTCACCGAGTAAAGTTTCAGCGTAACCTTGGATTGTTGTGAGTGGCGTGCGGAGTTCATGCGAAACATTCGCTACGAAGTCAGCGCGAATCCGCTCTAATTGCCGTTCCTTCGTGACATCGTGGATAACGATAACATATTCTTGACCCGCAGAAACGGGCACAACCGTGACCTCTGCTTCGGGTTCTCTCAGGTTACCCAACTGGATTTCTGCGAACGCGATGGCTTCTGTCTGTTCTGCCTTTTTCAGCAGTACTTGTAGTTCTGGAATCCGATTAATTTCGATCAAGGCTTTGCCGATATAGGTGTCAGGGAGTTCCAGCATAGAGATAGCCGCTGGGTTGGCGTAAGTCATCTCGGAGGCACCGTTCACGAGTAGCACACCTTCGCCCATGTTTTTCAAAATGGTTTCGGAACGTCGGTGTTCTTCGGAGATTTTGTCAATCTGTTCCTGTATCCTGTTTGCCATCAGGTTAAAATTCTGAGAGAGTTGTCCGAGTTCATTTCTGGAATCGACGGGTACACGCGAGTTTATGTTGCCAGCCGCAAGTGATTGTGTCATCTGGGTTAATTTTTTAATCGGTTTGGTGATGGCACCCGTGCTAAAGACGCTAAATACGATTGCAAGAATGAGTCCCGCCACGCTCGCAATGAGAACTACCCGTCGGAGGTTGCCAATTGCTGTATTGACGGCTACCATCGGAAGCGCGACACGACAGATGCCAATCAAAGTGCCTTCTCCATCTGGTGAGATTTCTGGACCCACATTGCGATGTATTGGCAGGGCAAAGTAACGAAATCCTGTCTGTGTTGTATTGCTGTAGCGCTCTCGAATCCCACTTCCATTTTTGATGGCATCCTGTACCTCTGGACGCGTGAGGTGATTGTCCATTTCACGCAGTGCCTGTCCATCCCGTTCGGTATCACCCCAGACAACACCATCCAAGTCGATGAAGGTCACACGGGCGTTGTTCGCCTTTCCGAGTCTATCGACGAGAGAATCTATGAGGTCATAAGTAAAGTTATCCTTGGTAGGGAGTTCTTCGATGAGAAATTCTCGGATTAATTCCGCCTGCACTTCCAAGTCGCTGGTAATGTGGCTGCTCATAGAGTCTTTGAGCATCGTAGCAAGATAGAAATACATCGCGAGCAACACTAAAAGCACAATGCCGATATACCTGAATGTCAGTTGTGTACGGATGTTCATTATGATTTCCCTGTTGGCGGGGTATCCTGTCTATCTTCTACTCATTTTAGGTGTTTATACGGAGCAGGCAAACGGATTGAATTTGATAAAATCATAACACATTTTAGGTATAATTTGCAAACGGAAACTTGCTTGGAATCATCTTGACATCTAAGTCGGATTCTGCTACACTAAAGTTTCAAGTCTGGTAGGTAATTCGATACTGTATTCTTTGCAAGCCATATTAGTGAGAAAGACAGCAAGTACTCCCCATAGGAGGGATTCATGAATATTCGATTTGAAGGCATTTTTTCACCGACAATAACGCCTCTTGATGAAAAAGAGCGCGTTGATGAGCTCGGGTTTATTAATCAACTCAATCGTTTGATCGACAATGGTGTCCACGGTATCTATCTATTGGGAACTTCTGGCGAATTTACCACGTTGACGAATACGGAGCGAGAGCGGGCGATGGACATCGCTGTCAAAGCAATTGGCGATCGTGTACCGATTATCTGTGGTGTGATGGACACAAGTACCCAGCGAGTTATCCAAAACATTAAAGTCGCCGAGCAGTTCGGCATCGATGCGGTTGCCGCGACACCCTGTTACTACTACTCCTCTACCGATGATGCCGACCTGATCGAGTTTTATTACGATGTTGCCGCAAGCACTGACCTTCCTCTTTTCATCTACAACATCCCTTCAACCGTCAAGACAATGATTAAACCCTATATCGTTGCCCAACTCGCAGAAACTTGTGAGAATATTGTAGGAATTAAGGACAGTTCCGGCGATTGGACGAACTGCCTCGACCTCTTGACACGGCTTGGAGACAAGCCAGATTTCTCTATCATGCTCGGTTCACATACTGCGCTCGGCGCAGCAGTACTGTTCGGTGCTGATGGTGGTGTCGTCTCGATTTCAAACGTCGCGCCGAAGGAATCTGTCGCGCTCTACAACGCCGCAAAAGCACGAGATATCGATGAGGTACACCGACTGCAGAAGTTATTACTTCAGCTCGGCAGGATGTATAATTATGGACAGGGCGTTAGCGGTATGAAGGCATGTCTGGAGATTTTGGGAGTCTGTAATGCCTATACAACGGGTCCCTTGTTGCCAGTTAGCGAATCTGCGAAGGACGAACTTCGACAATTATTATCGGAAGCAGGGATTGTTAAATGAACGAGTTTTTCAGGATACAAGAATTTACAGCGAAAACGCAGTCTGTAACGTAGTGGAAGGCGGATATAGAAAAAAAAGTCTGAATCACGGAAATGTGGGGAAAACGCCGAGAACACGGGTTTTAACGATGATCCTAAGCGCGTAGTCCGTAACGTAGTGGAGGACGGATATACGGGGCGGCGCGTTAAGTACCTAATCTGCCTGAACGAACCGCAAGGTAAAATTAAAAAATGATTGAGATACAGCCGATTCGCAAATCGCTTGATGCCACGATAGAGGTCCCCGGTTCCAAAAGTTATACCAACCGTGCGTTGTTAGTTGCCGCGTTGGCACATGGCACTTCGACTGTAACGGGGGCTCTCTTTAGCGATGATACGCGCTATATGTGTAATGCGCTGCAGAAACTCGGGGTCAAGATTGACGCTGATGAGAAGCGAGCAACGTTTGATGTATATGGCAATGGTGGCGATATTCCGGTTTCGAGTGCTGAACTTTATATCGGGAACTCAGGGACGACTTCACGTTCGCTGACCGCCTACGTTTCGTTAGGTCGTGGTAGGTTCGTCATTGATGGCGATGAACCGATGCGACACGGTCGCCCTATCTCCGATTTATTGGATGCTCTGACCCAAATTGGCGTTTCAGCACGCTCGCAATATGACAATGGACATCTTCCTGTCATTGTTGAGGCAAACAGGCTGGCGGGTGGAAAGACCCGACTTGATGTCTCTAAGAGCAGCCAATTCTTGACGGCGTTGCTACTCATCGCGCCGTATGCGAAAAACGACGTAGAGATTGAGGTGGTCGGCGACCGCGAAATGCCTTATATTGACATTACACTATCAGTCATGGAGGCGTTTGGCGTACAGATCGTTAGCGAAGGCTATCAGTATTTTCGGATTGAAGGTGGACAGCGGTATCAGCCGTGTATCTATAACGTTGAACCGGATGCTTCCAATGCCTCCTACTTCTTTGCGGC
>JAPOOP010000494.1 GCA_026713385.1 Candidatus Poribacteria bacterium
GCTTCGTAACTAATGATGACCCTGTGTCTCAGGACATCCATGCCGACTGCGTGGATATCTTCAGGGGTAACATAACCGCGTTGAGAGAGGAATGCTCGCGCCCTCGCGGCAAACGCGAGAAAAATGGTTGCACGCGGTGAGGCACCGTATTCAATTAACGTGCTGAGTTCATCCAACTGATACGCTTCTGGTGCGCGCGTCGCACACACCAAATCGACAATATAATTCTCCAACTGCTCCGCCATATAGATGCTTCGGACGACCTCTCGGAATCGGATAATATCTTCAGGGGAAATTACCGGTTGAATCGTGGAGATCTCTTCGGTGGTCATCCGCCGGAGAATTTGTAATTCTTCTGCATGCGAAGGATAGTTAACCTTAATCTTCAGCATAAATCTATCCACCTGTGCTTCGGGCAGCGGATAGGTGCCTTCATGCTCAATCGGATTTTGAGTCGCCAGAACGAGAAACGGATCGTCAAGTGGATGTGTCGTGCCGCCGATTGTTACCTGCCGCTCCTGCATCGCTTCAAGTAAGGCACTTTGCACTTTGGCGGGTGCACGATTTATCTCATCTGCGAGGATGACGTTGGCGAAAATCGGTCCTTTTTTCGTGTAAAAATCACCCTTTTGTTGATCGTAAATCAGCGTGCCGACGAGATCGGCTGGGAGTAGATCGGGTGTAAACTGAAGACGGTTGAAAGAAGCGTCAATTGTCTGTGCAAGCGCACTCACAGCAGTCGTCTTTGCGAGTCCAGGTACCCCTTCGAGCAGGATATGTCCGTTGCAGAGTAAGCCTATCACTAACCCCTCTAATAACGCGCTTTGCCCGACGATGACTTTTCCCGTCTCTGTGAGAAGCTGCTGTATAAGCCCACTATCTGCCTGGATGCGGGCATTCATCGCCTCTAAATTGTAATTTTGCATTTTTCGTGGGTGCGGTTACGGCACAACGGAGTGTGCCTACTACTATTAAGTAAAAAAAGGTTGCGTTTCGCCTTCCTGGAAGGACTGTTCAAGCCATGGATCCTCGGTTTTTTGCCTGAATTCGATAACCTTTTGACGCATTTCGTTGGCTATGTTTTGTAGTTCCGGTACGTCAATGAGGTTTTGCGACTCTGCTGGATCATTTTGCACATCATACAAAGCCTCACGACCTTGCTGTAGAAAGTCGGTTCGCTGTCGTTCACCGAGTTGCTGAACGTTGTCGTTCCGTACCGCTGTCCATGAGATTGAACGGAACAGGTCACTTGGGAGTGGGGTCTCCAATTGGTATGCCAGATTGCGGACGTACTTATACCGTCTGCCACGCAGCACGCGATATGGATAGTAGTTCGTCACCTCATGAAAACAGTGAGAAAAATACGTTTCCTCCCAGTTCCCCTTACCCGGATGCGGGCTATCGTCTTCCAAGACAGTGAGCAGCGAGTTACCGGGAAGTGCCTCTGCGCCATCAGGATGTGCCACACCACACCAATCCAACATTGTTGGACAGAAATCTACCCAGTTGACGAGTGCCTGATTGTGGAAACCGCGTTTCTGTTGTGTCGGACTGGCGATAAGCAGTGGGCAGTGATGTCCGCTATCGAAACTGGATGCCTTCGCGCCCGGAAATGGCATTGCGTGATCGGTTGTAACAAAAACAAGGGTTTCGTCTGCGCGCCCGGAAGCGTCAAGTGCCTCCAAAACCTCACCCACCACAGCATCCCACCGCGAGACACTCTCGTAGTAATCGGCGAGATCTTCGCGTACAGCTGGTACGTCCGGTAGGAAGTTCGGTACAATTATTTCATCAGGACTATAGGGGTTGGGCTGAATACCCGCGTGCGTCCGGTCATTTCCAAAACCTTTGCCTGCCCGATGTGGGTAGGCACTGCCGATATGAAGATAGAACGGGTTGTCTACGTTTTCGGTAAGGAATTGATTCACCTTTGCTGCCACGTCTACGGGGCTTCTGGCATCAACCTTAGGTTCAAAATCGAAAGGGTAAACACTTTCGGGTTCAACGTGTTTCTTCCCGATACACGCCGTAGCAAATCCGTGTGCTTTGAGAATTTTTGGCACCGATTGCATATATTCGTGCGTGCGGAATCCATGTATACCGTGGCAGTGTCCGTATTGCCCGTGTGTATGGCTGTGTTGTCCCGTGAGGATACAGGCGCGACTTACGGCGCATGACGGACTTGTACAGAATGCGTGGTCAAACACAACACCGCGTTCGGCAAAGGCATCGATATGCGGAGTTCGGATAACTTCATTTCCGTAGCATTTCGCGATGCGGCTCCAATCGTCCGCGATGACAAACATTACGCTTTTATAGGGATTGTTCATAGTTTTCCTTATATGCGGGAGTGTAATATATATGCGGGAGTGGAATAAAAGAGATCGCCTCAACGCAACTACTCGAAAAGTTGGGAGACAGGACAGGCAAATCCCGGCACGACATCCTCACCTGTGAGAGTGGCTTCGAGTGTGAGCAGCGCGATGTCGCTTTCAGAACGATAAACCGTCACCGTTTTAGAGCGGGGATCCAGAACCCAAACGAGGCGTGTGCCCGCATCCAGATAAGCGAACGCTTTGTCTACAACACGCCACTGAACATCTGATGGCGAAACAACCTCAATCGCCAGATCGGGAGGTATCGGAAACCCTGCGTTTTCGTCTCCATCCAACCGCGGCGTTGAAACAAACGCCACATCTGGTTTCAGTCCACGTTCACCGACCTGAAACGTTGCCTCTACATGGACCTCCCCTAACCGATGCTCATCCACATACCGATCCAAATATCGGATAACCTTAACACTAATCTTGCTATGTATTCTCGTGGGCGGAGACATCGGCACTAACTCTCCTTTAACGTATTCATATCCGTCTATATCGTTCTCAAGAAATTCCGCCAATGTCATGGAGACCTGTTCGGGTGCGAGAGCCCCTTGTGCGACTTTCTGGAGTTCTTGTTGCGTCATACCTTTAATCCCTCTTTTGATGTTCTATAACGAGTTTCTGATAATGAGCAGCTTATACCAACCCACCGCGTTTTCTTAAGAACCACTCGAACCCAAGTAGCACGATAACCGCTCCAAAAATGAGAGGCATATCCCAGATATCAACATCCGTAATCTTTGATGTTGCGCTTTCCACAAGCGGAATCTGATTTACGAGTTGGGTTGCCTCTTCCAGAGTGTAGTACTTTCCGCCACTCCCTTCAGCAAGTGTTTTGAGGAGCGCGACGTTAAGTTCAGCATTACTAAACTCGGCGTAAGATGTTTTTACCTCAAAAAGGGTCTGTTGTTCGCCTAAGTTTTCGCCATCAAGGGTCCCAGTAGCGATGAGGGTGTATTCGCCGTAGCGATTCGGAATAAAACGCGCCGTGTAGAGTCCATCTTTGCCGAGAACCTGTTCAAGTTTTAACTCCCTGCGTTTCCCAGACTCATCAAGAATTACGGCTCGGATTTTCGCGTTGTTTGTCAACTGAAACTGTGGATTGGTAGCGGTAACCTCAATTACGACAGGTTCTTTCAGGGCGTAAGCCGTTTTTGCAACATCGAGTTTAATATGTTCCTTCGGTGCAGTCGTCAGCCACCTCGCAACCTGTCGCCAGAAGCGTTCCGGACTATCCTCTTGGTGCCAGAAGCGTTGGTCTCCACTTTCATGAGAAGGGAGCATCTGCCAACGCCAAGAAGTGTGTGGTGTAAATACCATTACGCGTCCGGCATTGTAATTGTGAATTGCGATCAGAATTCGATTGCCGAATTCATTCCGATCAGTTGGGTGCTCCGCCAAAACAAGTGCTCCCGCTTTGGCACGTTTTACCTTACTATATCCCTTCAACGTAGGCAAGATCTGCCAGCGTTCCAAATTCTCGGCAGGCATATCTGTCAGAGCCATCAAAGTTTCGACTTTCCCCTCCGGTGTGAGTTGTAATTTATAGCCCTTGTCTCTAATAGGCTGCGAACTCGTGATTGATCTACCGAGTCGCCTCGGTGCCAATGGAGGCGGCGCGGAGCCAAGTTCCAATTCTATAGGGAGACATTGCGCAATTGGCGTGTTGATATAGGAGCCAGAAAGTTCATGGTTACCTAAAGAATTGGAACCCCCCAACAGAAGCAGTCCACCCCCTCGGGTCCGTACAAACTCAACTGTGTTTTCCAGTTGCGACAGTGTAAATTGGGATGCATCCACGTTGCCCAAAATGATAGCGTCAAAGTCAAAGAGCGTCTCCTTATTGTCCGGATAAAGTTTAGAATCATGGAATGCCTCGGTGCGGGTGCCACCGTATGTTGGACGACCACCAGTGACGTTTTTCAAAAACCGATCGGTCAATTGGATGTTCGGATCGTTTTTCAAAGCACGCTTTATAAAGCCAAATTCATAACGCGGTTTGCCATCAGCAAACAGGATTTTCACACGTTTGGTAGGTGTCACCTTGAGTAAAAACGTTTTCGTGTTGTTTTGTGGTACCGCTTCTGTTTCTCCTAACTCTGCATGTGCTTCAAATTTGTGCGTGCCGGCTTCGCGAGGCGTAAATCTAAGCAGGACGCGTTCTGTTTTGGTATCAGAAACTGAGTCTGTCCCACCGAGTTGCGACATCCAAGAGGTACCTGCATCCATATCAACGGACTCAGTTTTCAGTACGCGTCCATTGCTTGTTAATTGGACGTTTACCTTCTTTCCTTTGAACCCTTTCCGTTGCAGTGTCATCCATACCTCGACTGGAAAATCCTCTTCTGCGATTCGAGGCACATCGACCTTGACAAGTTCGAGATCTGGATTGCCTTCTTCTGTTCCGATACCAACGGTATGGATAGGGAGTTTCCGTTCTCTGATTTGCATTGCGAACTTTGCGACATCAACACCACTTCTGTCCACGCCATCAGTCAACAGGACAGCTCCAGAGAGTGGGATTCCCTGCAAGTCATCGAGTGCTTCGTTTAACGCCTGTGGGATATCAGTACTTTCTCCCTCGGCACTGGTCAACGTCTCGCTCGGAACCCGTTTTGCCGTAGTGTCAAATGCAAAGAGCCTGACTTTGAATTTAGCATCCAGCTTTTCAAGGAGTCCCTGTTCTTCCGAAAAGAGTAGGTCGTTGATGCGGTGCAACCGTGTCACTGAATCAGCAGAATCGGTAATCTGCATACTTTTGGACCGATCAACCATCACCAACAAATAGGAATCATCAGGGTTTGTTTGATAAATTGTTAGGAAGGGTTTGAGGAGGCAGAAGGCAAGCAGACAGAGTACAACTGTGCGGAGAAAGATGAGGAAACCCCGGAAGACGCGTTGGATGCGTCCTTGGGTGCTCCGATATGCCCATATCGTAGCGGCAAAAAGCGCGACGAGTAGAACAGCTATAAGTAGCCCCGGCAATGGTGCCCCAAACGAGAAATTTCCCTCTCGGAAAACATCAATGGGATACTTCATCATTTTTTCAAACATTTTTAATAATTGGGCTCCTTCACCGATTGACCTTAAATAAAAATAAAAAATAATTTGGCAGCAAGACAATTTTAAAGACTCTATTCAGAGAGTTTGATGCTTTGCCCTGTGTGTGCCGATTCGTGTAATGCGTCAATGGTACGCATATTTCCAAGTGTGTCCGATATTGGTAAGTGAGTTGGTGCTCCAGTCTCTACTGCTCGACATAAATCCAGAATCTCGGCGGCATAAGGATTCACACCATTAACAACACGAATCGTTTCGCCGTTTACTGTAAAGTGAGATTCGCCTTCCGAATTGCCCCACGCGCTCTGAACAAAGAGCGTGCCATCCGTCCCAGCGACCTCATAAGATTCACGCCATGTCCAACCGAAACTACAATCCAGTTGTGCAGTAATACCACCACCAAAGTCCAAGGTTCCAATCAGAGTTTCCCAGACGTTGTTAATCGGTTCAAATTTGCCTGTTGCCCAGACGGATTGTGGCTCTTGCCCGACGAGATAACGGATGATATTAATGCAATAACAACCTAAATCCATGACAGCACCACCACCGAGATCGCCTCTTAATCGCCAATTTCGTCGGTCCATGAGTCCTGTTGAAAAGGTAGAACGTGCATAGCGGACCTCTCCGATTGCACCGTCCACAATCTTCTGTTTCACGGCGAGCGTCAGCGGATGATGTCGATACATGAAGGCTTCCATTAATCGGATGTCGGCGCGTTCTGTAACCTGAATCATCTGCTCCAATTGCGTGGTGTTAACCGCAATGGGTTTTTCAACAAGGATGCCTTTGACTCCACACCGCACTGCCTCCAAGACATTTTTCAGATGACTTGAGGGCCACGTTGCGATCACTAAGACATCAGGTTGCTGTTTCTCCAGCATTTGGCGGAGATCGTTGTAGGTATTCTGGACGTTATACTCTGTGGCAAAACGCTTGAGCGATTCAAATTTTTCATCGCACGCCCCTACAATCTCAATTGCTGGTAGACCTCGCCATGCGTTGCCGTGCGCATTAGAGATACCACCACATCCGACGATTGCTACACGATATTTTTTACTCATGGGCTTCTACTACGATCTTTCATTGTCAGATCGCCGTTTTCCTCTTAGGTTGGTACTCGTTTGAGTATAGGTGCAGTCTTCTTTTATGCGTTTCAGAGTTGTATAGATACAGGATTTCAAACCGTTTCTACTTGTCCATCGGAAACACAGATTCTCCCTACTCATTTGAACCGAACATGGCAGGCACATTTACAAAATCTCTGAAATGGCTATAGGTCTGTCTTCTCGCGCGGATAGGTTTGCTGCCAGTGATATTGCAAGTGTTTTGACGGCATCACTATAAGGACTCAAGATTGAAGAAGCATCACCGCTCCGCACTGCGTCCACGAAAATCTCATCAATTGTTGGACTCGGTTTTGTCTTATCCACCCATTCGCCATCTTCCTGTACCAAGACCCTTGATGGATTCCAATTCAACAACTCTCCCTCATACAATAGATCCAGGATATTCGCGTTCGACCAGTCACCTGCGTAAGCCCAAGTAGCAGTCAATGAACCGATGGCACCACTCGTAAACTGGAGAGAAAGACTGTTGGCATCAGGACAATCTGTTTCTTTGAGAAACCGGTTCGCCTGCATGGCATAGACAGTTTCCACTTCTCCGCCCATGTAACGCATCATGTCGATCGTATGTGTTGCTTGTTCGACAAGTTGACCGCCGGATTTGTTCATCTGGCGGAGCCATGCGCTTGGATCGCCGTGTCCGGTACTGCACCAGTACTTACCAACGACCATGTTAATCGTTCTTCCGTGCAGGATCTGCTGCGTTATTTGTGTAGATCCGAGGTAACGGAGTTGATAACCGACACACGTTATGAGTCCAGCATTCGCCACTGCGGCTTCAACCTCACGGGCGATATCCATGTTGATAGCAACGGGCTTCTCAACGAAAAAGGGTAAGCCTCGTTCGATAACGTCAAACTCTGGCTGTCCATGAACAAAAACTGGGAGGCTCAGATAGACGGCATCCAAGTCATCACGTTCGAGCAGGGCTTGGTGTGCGGTATAGGGATCAGCGTTATGTTTCTCTGCTGCGCTCTGTGCCCGTTCCGCTTGAACGTCGCACACCGCCACAACGCGTGCGCCTTCGATCCCGGCTAATTGGTTCATGTGCCCATTCGCGTTGCCGCCACATCCGATAAATCCGATTTTAATTTCTCTCATCACTTACCTCTATTATACGTGCTTAGAATTATTGTAAGCCATCTCATAAATAGATTATCGGATTCAGGTATGTGGACCCTCGCCGACAAAGTATTCTTTCTTCAAACTCGGTGCGGTTGGGAAACTACACCTACCTTGGTTGGAGGAATTTCAATTAACGCGCTTTGAAATTAACCTGTAATGCTTTTTCAATATTTTCGCGTGGATGAACACCAAACTGGATTTCAAAATCGCGGTCGAACGCATCCTCTTCAGCCGGATCAGGTTCAAGAGGTAGTTGGATCGGCTGTCGATTCAGATCAATTGACCGTTGCGCCGCAATCACCATCTCTTGGTCTGCCCTGCCCATTTCGCCTGTCCAAAGTGGTTGCGTGTCTTCCCGAACAGCGCGTGCGATACCGTCAAGCATGGTCGCCAATGAGATGCCGGATTCTGCGATGGTCGTCCGCTGATAAGGATTCACCCATTCAATAGTCCCGCCTAATGACGGCGGCAGTTCTACGAAGATCCGATGCAGTGTCCCATCGTCACCGAAATCCCTCTGAAATTCGTAGGTTTCCGCTCGCCCTGCTCGAAGTGCGATGTCCTCATCCGTACAAACGTTGACCGTTTCACCACCCGATGCGCCTTGATTTCCATTGGTGATAATCGTGCCGCGCTCACCACACGTCTCAAAACCGACAAGTTTATTCCGTCCGAGGCATCCATTCTTATTCCCAACCATGGCGATGCCGAGTCCACCGTTGTCGAAATCAACAGCATAAAACTCAAGACCTTCGCGATTGTGATCCCGTTTCGCTCGGTCAACGTACGGAGAAACAGGCATCGTATGCCCGATGCTGCTGACCGTTTTGGGGGCGGCATCCATGCGGCACCGTATCGCGGCGAGTCCATGATAACCGGTTGTAGAAAAGAGTCGGTAACATTTGTGTACCTTGCCAATCACGCCTTCCTTAATGAGCTTGCAGACGAATTGTTCCACAGGGACAAAAGGAAAATTTTCTGACGTTTGGAGTTTTACTCTATTCTCGGCAGCATCGGCTATCATCATATCCATCAGACCGAGTGTTGGTGCAAGTCCTGTCTCTACGTTATGTGAAATGCCACATCGGGAAAGGTAACACGAAACGATATGATGTAAAGGCGCAGGTACAACGACATCGCAGACATCCGGCGATATTTCATCAATCATTTTCCGGACATCGGTATAGGCTTTAACACCGAATTGTGTCGCACCTGCCTCTGCCGACTCAGGATGTGCATCACACACGGCAACTATATCAAAGGTATCCTTTAATGTAGCGACTATTGACAGATGCGCTGCCCCGCGTCTACCGTGGCCAATTAAGGCGTATTTTAAACGTGACATTTTTCCCCTCGACTTTTGAAGTACTTTGTCAAGCAGCAACAAGCAACATTAGAAATAGAATTCTTGCTCTTAATATATCACAACCATTTATCCAAAAATTAGGCTAAGTAGCAGTAATATAATCACAACTCCCATCCACCCTCCCCAAAATATCACCTTTGATAGTTGTTCAGAAAGTTGTTGGTTAGATTCGCTTAGGTCAGATCTCATATTATCTATTTCGGTTTTCATGTCATCTATTAGGGTCGGTTGATTTTCGGATTCAGATCCGATTAATTTTTGCGAGAGTATTTTTGTTTGTTGTTGAAGGTGTTCAAGCCGTTTATTAGCTCTCAGTAAAGGATCTTCAACTTCGTCAAAGGTGATTTCACCTTCAAAATCAGGGAACCATTCCGGATGCTCCTTTGTAAGTCTCTTAACTTGTGCATCGAACGACTCAAGATGAGATGACGCGTGATATGGGTCTTCATAATCCTGGCAACATTTATTTAACTCGTCTCTGATCGCCTCATTCATATAGAGGTTTGTATTATATAGAGCAACATTAAGAAATTTGTCATTGTCTTTTTCAAACAATTTTCTTAATTCTTCTGGTTCGTGTGCACGGAACCTCCTATAATATGATAGCCTCAAAGCAAGGTCATCACTATCTTTTAATGATTCAAATTCGGTTCCAATAGCTTCTCTGAATCGATCTTTGACTGCCCATGCACCGCATCCAATCAGTTTAGCTAAGACGTAGCGGCACTTCACATACGAATTAATCAAACCATCGCTTTCGTCATTGCCTTCTACTTTCCATCTTTTTATTGTGGCGAACACATCCATGTCATTAGATTTATCCGGAACTAAATTTTCCCCAAGATGAGAAAGGACTGCTGCAGATTTTTCATTCACTGGCAGCGTTTCAAACAGTTTCCAACCAGCTGTAAACACTTCACAATACCGGAAATATTCAAAGCCATCCCAGGGTAGTTCATCAAGAAGAGTGCTAATGCGCGGATTAGAAGTGGTGAATGCTATCGCCGTAAGCCATTGTTCATCAGTCAAACTATTAAAAAGTTTTTCTCTTTTGTATAGAGACACTAGCAAATCATCGGGAATAGACTCATTTGATAACAAATATTTCAGTAATTCCGCATCAAAAGAATCCAGTATCTCATCTAATATTCCATGTCTTTCAACCCAAGAATGTAAGAACCCGCTAATGTCGCCGGATAATGCTGCCTTTTTTATTGTCCTATCGTTATTTCTGAAAAGACTCAGTGAAGTCTCGTCTGATAAATCTGTTGCATATAGTGCCAAACCTAAGTTTATTAAAGGTTCATGACGTTCAATCAAAACTGTTTCAATTTCTTCACTTTTACCCGACCAAACTCCAAAGCGAGGCTTTTGCGCCCTTAACCATTCAAAAACTGCATTTGTGTTTGCATGAGTGAGCCAGTATTTCTGAAATTCCTCATTTTCCATTACTTGGTCTGTTGACATTTTCCTTTCTCCGAATGAACTCCTAAAAGTAATTTTTCGGAGCTCATGTTAATGAACGCACTGATAGCCGGTTGCCTCAAGACTTGCTCGGATTTTGTCTACTTTGGCTGTGGACAATTGGCGGAGCGGTCGGCGCATCGTCATTGAGGGGAATCTGCCCATCAACCAGCGAGCGCATTTCATTCGCTGATGCGCATCGCTACTCGGTTCACCGAAATTATAGACGATTCGTGCCAATGAGTCTACTTGGCTGCGCGCCTTACGTGCCCCGATAAGATCGTTGTTGAGGGCGGCGTGGACGACATCGACCATCAACTCAGGGACAAATCCTGCGAACCCGATGAGTGCACCGTCACTTCCTTCCAATAAGGAGGCAAGCAGATATTCATCATGACACGTTAAGATAGGCACATCCGGTGCGGCTTCTTTCAACTGTTCATAGTCCCATCGCCAGCGCGCCATGTCACGGGTCCCCATTTTAATGCAGATAACCTGTGGAATCTTCACCATTTCCAACATCTCTTGAAGACTATATCCTGCTTTTGTCCATGCGGGATACTGGTGAACAATAATTGGTATATCTGCGCCCTCAGCGACATCTTGGAAGTAGCCAACTGCGGTTTCAGGTGTTCTTCCAAAACGCAGCCAGTGGTGTGCAGGCATCAACAGGATGGCATCCGCCCCGGCTTCCTTCGCCGCGAGTGCGTCATCAATCGCTGGGAGACTCCCTTCCGCACTAACACCTGAGACGACTTTAACTTGATCGCCAACAGCTTCAGCGGTAATTTGCGTAACGCGTTGTCTTTCGTGCAAGCGGAGGGACATGATTTCGCCGGTGTGTCCATTACAGACAACACCTTTTATTCCCGGAACACTTGCGAGTTCCTGCATATACTGACGCAATCCGGCTTCGTCAATCGATTCATCTTCATGAAAAGGACAGAGCGTCGCCGGAAATACACCTGCCCACGGATGATGTTGCCACTGCATTTTCATAAGTTTTCCTGTTCGTTTATCTCACCTGACGGCTTTTTTATTTAGAATTCTGTACACTTCTCCAAATTAAATTCTATTTTAACTTGATTTTGCATGTAAAATCAAGTATTATTTTAAACAGAGAAATTCATTTCGTCAGTACGATTGACTTTATAGCAGCAAGATTTGGCTTTCGAGTTGCGTCAAATCACGTCTACTGATTCTGATTAATGGAGGAAGTCCAAGTGCAAAAACAGAGAAGGCTTAAGGTGATTGCCGCGGGCATTATTTTGTTATGTGGTATCGCACTTTTAGTGATAGTTGGAATTAAAAGGACAAGTGTTCGGCATTTTACGCCAGCTGTGCTTGTAGTAGACGGAGACAGAATGGACAACCAACAGGTCCAAGTTGATGGTCTCATTGCAGAAGGCAGTTCCAAATGGGATGCTGTCAATTTTAAGCTCACCTTTGCTGTGCAAGACCGCGAAACTGCGGCAACAGTCAACGTGATTTACAAGGATCGACTTAAACCGGATAATTTTACGGATGGTGGTAGTGTTTTCGTAGAAGGCAAATACGATGCCGCGCAGAACCTTATTGTCGCTTCTAAACTCATGACGAAGTGTGCCTCGAAATACGAGGGAGCAGAAAGTGCCACACCTACGGATGAGACCTCGTATATCTCGGAGTAAAGAACAAACAACACCTTAGCAATATGTTCAACAACACTTTTTTAAGGAGGCGCAGCAACGAATGACTGCGGAAATTGGACAAGCCGCTATATTTCTCTCTGTGCTCTCTGGCTTGTGGGCGATTGGTTTCCTCTGCATCGGGCTACGCACGCGAAATCAAAACGCTGTCCGGAGCGGCAGGAATGCTGTCGTCGCGACCTTCATTCTCGTCAGTATTGCAACCGGTGCCTTAATCTACGGTTTTGTAACCGACGATTTCTCAATGCGCTATGTTGTTGAGGTCTCAAGCGCAGCGCAACCCCTACTTTATAAAATCACAGCACTCTGGGGACGGATGTCGGGATCTCTTTTATTCTGGCTCTGGTTATTGACTGTCGCAGGCGTGATTGTCGTCTGGCAAAACCACCGTCACACTAAAGAAACGAGTGATACCCTCTCAGATTACGCCCTGATTCCAATGGCAGTCGTGCAATTGTTCTTTATTATCCTCGTCACTGGAATCATTGAAGGCGTTTACAATCCACTTGAGCGATTTCCTAATGGACAGATGGCACCTGATGGTGCCGGTATGAACCCACTCCTCCAGACCCCAAGCATGGCATTCCATCCACCGACGTTATATATCGGTTGGATTAGCCTGACGGTGCCGTTCGCTTTTGCCGTGGGGGCACTCGCCTCCGGTAGAATTGGAAGCGACTGGATACTTCGGTCACGCAGGTGGACGTTGTTCTCATGGATCATTTTGACCATTGGTATCACGCTTGGTGGCAATTGGGCATATCGCGAGCTTGGCTGGGGCGGTTATTGGGCATGGGACCCGGTTGAAAACGCCTCTTTTATGCCGTGGCTCCTCTGTACCGCTTATCTTCACTCCGTGATGATTCAAGAGAAGCGAAATATGCTCAAGTTGTGGAATATCCTTCTCGTTACGCTTGCGTTCCAATTCACACTCTTAGGAACCTTCATCACGCGTAGCGGAATCATTTCATCGGTGCACGCCTTCGCACAATCTGATATTGGCGGATATTTCCTCGGTTTCATTTTAGTTTCGACTACCGGTGTCATCGGGCTCATCATCTATCGCTGGAAGCGCCTTAAGAGTGCCAATCGCTTAGAATCCCTTCTCTCTCGTGAAAGTGCTTTTATTCTAAATAACTGGCTCCTTGTCGGGTTAACCCTAATCATTCTCTGGGGAACGTTGTGGCCGATTATTTCCGAGGCAATTAACGGTCAAAAGTCCTCTGTTCCTGAAGCCTTTTTTAATCAAATTGTTATTATTCCGGGGCTATTACTTCTCTTCCTCACGGGTGCGGGTCCAATTATCTCATGGAAAAAAATTACCGCTAACAACTTTCAGCGTATGTTTCTGTTGCCGCTCGCTATTGGCTTAGCGAGTGGGGGATTGACCTGGGGATTTCTCGCATTAAAAGGCACGACTTCTGCGCTCTACTCGGTCCTCTGTGTTTCTGTTGGTGTCTTCGTGATTGCGGCAATTTCCGCTGAATTTTATCGCGGTGCAAAACTTCGCGCGAAGCGACAGAATACCTCCTTCCTCAACGGCTTGAATCTCCTTATCCAGCGTAATAAGAGACGGTATGGCGGTTACATCATCCACATCGGTATCGTTATCCTCTATATAGGCATTATGGGATCAAAAGGCTATTTCCTGCTTGAATCCAAAAGTTTGAGAATGGGGGAATCAATGGAGGTGGGTCAGTTCCAACTCACAATGAAAGACTCGTTTGAGAAAGAATTCGAGAACTATCGCCGAACTGGCGTTGTTTTTGATGTCGCAAAAAACGGGAAACAGATCGGGACAATGGAACCCGCACGCCACTTCTATTACAAAACTGGACAGGGGGAACAGGATACTATTGAATCTGCCATCCGCCACTTCGGTGTGAACGACTTTTATATTGCTCTCGGTAGCATTCCACCGAATGTAAAGACAGGCGGTGTTGTGAACGTTCAGGCGTACTACAATCCTCTTATTGGTGTTGTCTGGATCGGCGTTGCTGTGATGGTGTTAGGCGGGATTGTCGCGATAGCCGAAAAATCTGAACACAATAATGATTCTTAATAGGCGAAGGACAAACTATGAAAACTGGAAGGTTTGAAAACGTTGCCATGTCCAATACCGCTGTGATTCCTAATTTTATGTGGATTGTTGCGCTTTTCATCGCTTGTAGTTTTACTGTCCCTGTGCACGCGCAGATGGAGACGTCTCGCGCAGCAGCACCGAAAAACGTGAAGGATGCCACGGTTGAGTCTAATTTAGAAGAACTGCTCACTACCGTCTATTGTTATTGTGGTTGTGAGCGAGAGACAATCAAAGTATGTGTGTGCGATACGGCAGGGATGATTGAAAAGGATTTCCGCAATCGATTGCTTGCAGGTCAAACAGTCGAGCAGATTCGTACGAACTATCTTGACACATTCGGACCGCAGTTTTACGCTATCATGCCCGCAGAGGGTATTAATTTACTTGCCTACATTATGCCAGCCGTTATCCTTATTTTAATCGGTGGCGTTGCGTTTGCCGTGCTACGAAGATCAAGACAGGAAATGGTCGCAAGTGATGGGCTTGAAGAACCAAACCAACAAGTCTCCGATACAACTGTGAAACAGGTCGAAGCTGAATTGGAAAGGTACAAGCGACAAAACTAAGCGCGGTGATTTTTGGGTAGAATAGATGCCCCACGTGCACTTCAAAAAGGGTGTTTCATGTCTTTTCTCGTGATTTTATGGATGGTAATTCTTGGAATTGCACTCCTTGTGTATCTGGGACTTCCAATTTTCTCGAAAACAGGTGCTCAACTCGCGGCAACGTCCGACGATGTAATTCGGGAACGGCGACGAACTCTTTTTCAGGAACGTGAACGTAGCTACGCTGCACTGACAGATCTCGACGAAGATTATGACACTGGGAAACTTTCAGATGCCGACTATCAAGAATTACGTGAGGAACTCTTGAAAGAGACTGCGAGTGTCATTATGCAACTCGAAAATGAGTCTTTGTCAGATGTAGAAGCAGAAATTGAGAGATTCAAACAACAACAACGTGGAACATGACATGTACACGAACACATCTTCATATCGGAAGTCAAGGGGCAATTCGCAGGTTCACAATCTCACATTGTGGTGGATGTCCAGCCTATTAGCGGTTGCCTTGACGCTTCTTTTTTTACTTCCCACTTCCTACGCACAAACGACAGAATCCGGCGATATTCAAGGGACGGTTATCGATAAAAAGCAGGACAAACTTCTCGCCGCACAGACTGTAACCCTTACCATTCACAAGGCTGACACTGTTGAGACCCAAGAAACGATGACGGATGAAAATGGGAACTATCGTTTTGGGAATCTATTGCTCGATCCAAGTGTTCACTATACGGTTTCTACTGTTCATGAAGGAACTAA
>JAPOOP010000703.1 GCA_026713385.1 Candidatus Poribacteria bacterium
ACGTATTTTGCAAGTCGAAACCTATCATAGAAAATTTGAAGGGAAATATTATGGGAAGAAGAAGACGCTCCAGAGCGCAATATTGTAAAGGTGAATTGATTGAACGCGAAGACTTTTCTGAAGATTTAGCCGCGTTCAAATTCCGTGTTGATAAGCAGTTGCCATTCATACCTGGGCAATACGCTACGATCGGTTTTCAGGTTGGTGAAAAGATTGTCCAGCGTCCGTATTCGATCGTCTCCTCACCACACGAGCCGTTTATGGAGGTTTTCGTGGAATTGGTGCCGGAGGGTGCGACGACCCCCCTGTTTTGGGAATTGAAACTGGGGGACAGCGTGTTTATTCGGGATCGTCTCGTTGGAAAGTTCGTCTTGGACACGGAAAGCGGGATGACGCGCCACGTCATGGCGGGGACTGTCACAGGTGCGGCACCGTATATTAGCATTGCGCGGACGCAAAAAATTGAGCAGGAACAGGGCAAAGCGAGCCCACATCAGATATTGGCGATCGTCGGTGCGAGCCTTTCATGGGAACTTGGATATTACGCGGATGAACTCAACGAACTCGCGGCACAAGAAGAGTGGTTCACGTTTGTCCAGACGGTAAGTCGTCCATGGGAGGATCCAGAATGGCAAGGTGAGAGCGGACGTGCCGAAGATGTGATTCGGAAGTATGGCGATCAACTCGGTTACGATCACACGAATTCGGTCGTCTATGCATGCGGACATCCACAGATGATCGAGAATTCAAAGGCGATTTGGGCGCGTGCGCGTTTCCCTGAAGAACGGATTAAAGAGGAAAAATTCTTCGTGATTAAGGAAGAGTAGATAGAAATCTACACGAATAGATGACTGAGGGTAGTTATCATAATTGCGTGTTAAAAACTTTACACCCTCCTTACCGATAGTTGGCTGATAGTTCGATAGTTTCCGAGGATTTTGTTTGATTTCGTGCTTGTTTTGCGGTATGATAGTTATATGCCGTATTATGATGAAGTTTTCAAGCACGTTACGGGTGAGTTTCCGTATGCGTTGGCGGCATTAGCGTTGAATACGTCCGAGGTTGAAGTCGGGGAGCGTCTCGGCACCGAGCACGCCACGGTTCAGATGCATCATAGCGATATGACGTTTCATGTCCGTTTGCCTGATGAAGAAGCCATCCTCCATATAGAAGCGCAAACCGACGATTCTACGCATAGACCGATGCCCTTACGGATGCTGGCGTATTCAAGCTTCCTGTCCCTTGAACATCAGAAGAACGTCTACTCCACGGTGTTGTATTTCCGTCCGCCTGCCGGACGCAGAGACCCCGGCATCTACCGGTATGGAAATCCAGAACGGGGCGGGGTGGAGTTCTGGTATAATGTCATCCGAGTGTATGCGTTGGAAGGTGAGGCGTTTTTGGATCCCGATGCCCTTGGGTTGCTGCCTTTCACAGCGTTGATGAAAGCACCTGCGGACATGACAGCAGAAGCCTGGGTTGAGAAATGTATACAGACAACACAGCAAGCATCGGTAGACCAAGAAACACGGGGAACATTGTTATTTGCACTCTCGCTTTTCGGGAGTTTAGTACACCCATCGGAGTTTTTTCAGAATCCTATATCGGAGGCACTCATGCAAGAATCTCCTTTTTACCAACGCGTCATGCAACGCGGCATAGAACAAGGCATAGAACAAGGTATTGAACAAGGCATAGAACAAGGTATTGAACAAGGGGCGACACGCGCCACGCGCGAAGCTGTTCTCAAACTCCTGCGGCACCGATTTGGCGAAGTTCCCGAATCCATCACGAACCACATGACCGAACTGCGCCATATATCACAATTGGAGGCGTTCTTTGAAAAGGTGATGAACGCAGAAACGCTCGATGATATCCAA
>JAPOOP010000615.1 GCA_026713385.1 Candidatus Poribacteria bacterium
GATTCCTGACCGCCAGATCGTTGTCAAAAAATTTGTACCGGTCCTCAGCAACGAAGGCGGGTTTGTCTACTACAAAGCAGAATTGTATGAACAACTTGCGAGGCATCAACCGGTAGCTGACATTTGTGATGTCTTTGGCAATGTGCGGGAGTCCATCCGCGCGCCAGTCGATGGTGTTTTCTGGGCAAAACCCATCTATCCAATGGTCGCCAGCGGTGGTATCGTCGGCAAAATAGGCACTCCGATCGAATATCTCTAATTTTTTAATTTTACCTTGCGGGTAAACGACGTGGGTTAGGACGCTGACATGTCATTCTCAAGAGTCGCCCTCCGCTTCGCTTACGGGCTTGGTTTTCGTTTTCATCTTTTTCCGTGGATCCATCGCTTTATGAGGAGGGAATAGCTTGCATAAGCAGAATCGCGAAGCCTTTATTGAAAAAATGGGACGTGGCGGGGTCGCTATCTTCGCCAGTACACCCCCCGCAATCTGGAATCACGACACCGAATATAATTATCGTCCGGATCCGAATTTTTATTATCTTACGGGGTTTGAAGAACCGGAGTCGATCTGTGTCATCGCGCCCGATCATCCGAAACACCAGTATATCCTGTTCGTTCGTCCGAAAGATAAGCAGGCGGAAATCTGGAACGGTAAACGCGTCGGGGTTAAGGACGCGCGTAGACGTTATGGCGCGGATAAAGCCTATCCGATAGAGGAATTCAGTGAGAAAATAGGGAAATACCTACAGGGTGCCGAGCGACTTTACTATGCCCTCGGCTCTAATCACGATGTTGACACCGAAATCCTCGCACGCTTCACGCAGTCCGTCAGGTCACGAATCCGCTCTGGGAAAGGGTTTGATACGCTTGTCGATCCGAGCCTTATTCTCAGTGAGTTGCGGTTAATCAAAAATGAGACCGAACTGCAGCGCACCCGACTCGCAACGGAAATTACCGTAGCCGGGCATGTCGCTGCGATGAAGGCAGTTCGACCGGGATTATATGAATACGAACTTGAGGCTCTCGTTGAATCCACATTCCGTATGAACGGGGCAAACGGCATCGCTTTTCCTACTATCGTTGCCAGTGGCGGAAACGCCACGACGCTTCACTATACAACAAATGACCGTCGGATTGAAGACGAAACGCTCGTGCTCATTGACGCAGGCGCGGAGTATGGTCAGTACGCTGGCGATGTGACCCGGACCTTCCCAGCAAACGGTACCTTTACTGAAGCGCAAAGAGAAATCTATCAGATTGTTCTTGAAGCGCACTGTGCTATTATTGATTCTATCCGTCCTGGGGTTTCCATTGACGAACCGCACCAAAAATCGATTGAGTTATTGACTGAAGGAATGCTCAGCCTCGGTCTTCTTGAGGGAAAAGCAAAGAAATTGATAAAGAAAGAGGCATACCGACAGTTTTACATGTACCGAATCGGACACATGCTCGGTTTAGATGTCCATGATGTCAATTGCGTCCACGAATCCAACGGCGATTTCAAAACCTTCCAGCCTGGAATGGTGATGACAATTGAACCTGGACTCTACGTCGCTGACGATACAAAGGGTGTCCCGCCGAAATATCTCGGCATCGGTGTCCGCATAGAGGACGATATCCTCATCACTGAGGACGGTTGTGAAGTGCTAACGGACGGTGTCCCGAAAGAGATTGACGAAGTCGAAGCACTGGTCCAATCAAGAAAGTGGTAGACACACGTCGCAGAGTCCTCTTCCATTGAAGAACTGCAATCTGGTTTTGAGATTATGTCCAATGCTTTTCGAGCAGATGCCAATCTGGTAAGACTTATTGCTGAAGCACATCGGCTTCAACACGCCTATCTGTTTAATCCGATTTTTGCCACAGAAACCTCGTTAATCGATCCGTTGCCACACCAATTCATCGCGGTTTATGAACATCTATTGAAACATTTTCCGCTACGCTTCCTGTTGGCTGACGATGCCGGTGCAGGAAAGACGATTATGACAGGGCTCTATATCCAAGAGGCGTTGCTCCGACGGCAAGCGGAACGCGTGTTGATTGTGCCACCAGCCGGACTGATTGGCAACTGGGAACGCGAATTACGGGTCTGTTTTCGACTCCCATTCCGTATTCTGTCAAGTGCTGATGCTAAACATACCAATCCTTTTGCGGATCCCGAGAGCCGCTTAGCCATTGTCAGTCTGGATACATTACGGCAAGAGCGGATGCAAGACTACCTCTTTGAAGCGCGACCCTATGATCTGATCGTTTTTGACGAGGCACATAAACTCTCTGCACGATACGAGTTAGATGGAACAGTAGACACATCAAAACGGTATGAGCTTGCCGAGCGAATCGCCGCGCAGAAAAAAAATCTGTTACTGCTCACGGCGACCCCTCACATGGGGAAAGACGATGCTTACTACTTTCTCTGGCGACTGCTCCTGCCTGAACATCTTGCTGCACAAAAGGCGTTTGAGCGGTTCCCTGACAGAGAGAAATCTAAACACCTGCTTCGGCGTATGAAAGAGGAGATGATCACCTTTGATGGAAAACCCATCTACCCACCGCGGCGGAGCCGGACTATCGCCTATCCGCTTAAGCAGGGAGAGGTGAGTGAGCAATCGCTATACGATGCTGTCACGGCATATTGCGAGAAATATTTTGATCTTGCTGGTCAATACAATCGGAGCGCGGCAAAAATGGCGATGATGGTATTACAAAGACGACTCGCCAGTTCAACGTTCGCGCTATTACGAAGTCTCATCAGACGTGCAGAAAAACTCCAAACCACCCTTCAAAACCTCCAAAGCGGAAGTTTGTCAACGGCGCAGCTTGAAAAAGCGCAGCAGAAACTTTCGGACATTGACATCAGAGACGAAAAAACAGGCGATGAGGAAGAAATTATTGACGGAAGGGAAGAGGCAGAGCAAGTCGATGAGGATTTTGAACGTGCAACCGCCTCGCGATCAATTGCCGAGCTTGAAACCGAAATCTCCCACGTTCAAAATCTCGTTGAACTGGCGAGGAAAGTTTACAACCTGAAAGCCGAAAGCAAGTTTGAGAAGCTATGGGAGGCATTACAAGCGTATCAAGATACAAAAGTACTGATTTTCACCGAGCATCGCGACACGATGACTTTTATCATTGAACGCTTAGAGGCATTGGGTTTTACTGGAAAGGTTGCTCAAATCCACGGTGGCATGAGATATAGTCAACGCGAAGAACAGGTCGAATTCTTTCGCGATCCAAACGGCGCGCAATACCTTGTTGCAACCGATGCCGCTGGGGAGGGCATCAATCTCCAATTCTGTTGGCTCATGGTCAACTACGATATTCCGTGGAATCCCGCCCGACTTGAACAACGAATGGGACGGATTCACCGATACAAGCAGACGCGCACGGTGGTTTTGCTGAATCTCGTCGCTGAAGACACGCGTGAAGGACGTGTGTTAAAAGTGCTGCTGGAAAAAATGCAAAGGATGCGTGATGAGTTAGATGACGATAAGGTGTTTGATGTCATTGGGCAACAATTTAGTCAGATTTCTTTGAAGGAACTTATCACGAAAGCCATCATGGAAAATCAAACCGAGACCTCAATCCATACTATCAACACACAATTTGCGCTCGAAAATATACAAAAACGCCTTGAGGGGCAGCAAAAATCGGTCGCCAGTAGCGAAGTTAAACGTTTACTCACTAACGTCCAAGAGCAGAGGGAATCCGCTGAAACGCTTCGCATGCTGCCTGCTTATGTCCGAAGTTTCTTTGAAGATGTGGCACCCTTACTTGACTATCGGATTGATGGAGATATTGAGGCGATTTTTAAGTTATCCCGTTGTCCTACATCTGTGCAAAAGGCAATTGATGGATATCCACCGCATCTCCGAGATCGGTTAACGTTTTCACGAGAACTTGCACTACCTGTTGGGGTTGAGGCACCGGAAGCGATTTTTCTCCACCCTGGCGAACCAATTTTTGACGCGATCCGCACCCGCTTTTTGGAAAAATTCGACACTGAAGGTAAACGCGGGGCAGTTTATTTCGATCCACATACGGATGAACCGTATCTATTCTATTTGGCAAGCGTATCTGTGGTCCGGCAAACTAATGATGAACTTTATGTCCTTGATGAAATGCTTGTTGGAATCAAACAATTTTCAGATGGACGGTTTGAAGAAGCACCTGCACATCTTTTATTGACGCTCATACCACGAACAGCACGACAGAGCGTGCCTTCTACTTTGTCTGCTGAATGGTTTAACCTTGCTAATGAAACGCAACCCGTTAAAAATTTCGTCTGCGAAAACTTCGGACATCCGAAACTGTCATGTGTTCGCGATGAACTTCAGTCCCAGTTGGAGGATAAAAGAAAGCAGATTCAGGTTTCGTCTAATTTACGGAAGGCGGAACTCCTTGAGCAACGAGGGAATCTCAAAGATGCTGTTGCCAAAGGTGTGCCAGCAGCACAGACAAAACTGGACAATTGTGAACGCGAACTCGAAGCACTTCCAGCGAAGCGCAAGGAAGCAGAAGCGAATCTCACTGCGGATATCGAAAACACCCAATTAGATACTGTAACTGTCTATGTTAGTGCTTTTGTTACCCCACCTCTATATGAGGAAATTCCGACGAAGATACTACGAGATGTCGAAGCTATCGCGATCAAGACTGCCATAGAATATGAAAACAAGCGCGGTGCTGAAGTCAGAGATGTCTCTCATCCAAACCTGAAAAAAGGGTTTGATCTACAATCCAGACACCCAAATGGTGAGGTGCGTTACATTGAAGTCAAAGGACGGACAGGGGTTACAAGCGTTGAATTGACAGCAAATGAATGGCGGCAAGCCGCGAATCATAGGGACCGCTACTGGCTCTATGTCGTCTATCATTGTGAGACTGCTGAGCCACGGTTACATCCATGCCGCGATCCCTTTGATGCTCTAAGTAAAAAAGCCATAGGCAGCATACGAATCAATGCCGGGGACATCATGAAAAACTCGGATATGGAGACATCCAGTTCAAACTTCAACCCGACCACAGGAGGATAGATGAGATGTTTCTCAAATCAATCCATTTGAACAATGTCAAATGTTTTTCTGATATTACTTTATCATTTGAAGACGAGGATGGCGACATCCGCAAGCGGACCCTCTTACTGGCTGAAAACGGTATGGGTAAGAGCACGCTTCTGAAAGCTATCGCCTTAATAACTGCGGGGAGTGACGCGATAAATGATCTGTTGCAGGAACCTTCTGACTGGATCCGGTATAAAGCACAAAATTGTGAAATTTCTGCCGTTTTGGTCACCAAAGAAAGAGAGGAGAAAAAGATAAATTTACGGATTGAACCTAAGGACACCCGCGCCGATGTCATTGTGAAGAATAAACAGAATCTCGCTTGGCTTAATGAGGCACTAAACCGCAAAAAGCGAGACTATTTTGTTCTCGGTTTCGGGGCATCCCGACACCTCAATACAGTCAATGGTCGGAGAGCAAACACATCAGTGTTCATAAACAAAAGAGCCCAAAGCGTTGCTACTTTGTTTGATCCCGACGCAACCACTACGCCCCTTAATTCATGGGCAATGGACCTTGATTACCTTGAAAATCACACCGGGTTAGAAACCGTCCGAAAAGTACTGAGCAATTTGCTCCCGGAGATAAAGTTTCACAGCATTGATAAACAGAAAGGCCACTTGCTGTTTGACACCCCTGATGGCATTGTGCCGTTACACTGTCTCAGTGATGGGTATCTCTCAATGGCGACTTGGATAGGTGACCTATTGTTCCGAGTCTTGGAAAACTTTAGTGACCTATCAGAACAACCGCTTACTACAAAGGGGCTGCTCCTTATTGATGAGATCGACCTGCATCTCCATCCAAAGCGGCAACGCGAACTGTTCTCGTTTCTTGACAAATGGTTGCCGAATTTTCAATTCGTTGCCACAACGCACTCGCCTATGGCTGCCCAACAAGCGGGTGAAGGAGAACTCCACTTTTTGACGCGCGAAAGACGGAAAATTCACCTCTATCCGTTTTCCGGTGCCCCGAACACACTCCTTTTACACCAATTGGTGATGTCTCCTGCCTTTGGGTTGGATACGGATGAGTCAAAAGAGATTGAGGACATGAAAAATCGATACCGCTACCTCCGCGACAAAATGGATATGTCGTCTAAGGAGCAAGAGGAACTGAGCCAATTGAAAGCGTTTCTAACTGACCTTCCAATCGGAGGTAGGTCAAATATGCAATCTTCTGAAGAACACACGCAGCTTTTGCGAAAAATAGAGAGGGAATTGCAGGAGGGCAGGCGGTGATACGCTTAAGGAGGAGTCGATCGAAAATAGACATCCACGCCAACTTTCATGGGGACACAAAGAGAGCATTTGAAAAAGAATTATTAATCAACCAGCGGCGCATCAGGCGCGGTGAGATTCAAAAACATACTTTCAACAGCAACCGTTGGAACCCAGCGAGAAAACAACTCCTTACTGAGACAGGTGGTAAATGTGCCTATTGTGAAGCACTGATTTCAGTAGTTGCCTTTGGGGATGTCGAGCATTATCGTCCCAAAAGCATCTATTGGTGGCTTGCATATTGCTACGACAATTATCTCGCTTCATGTCAAATTTGCAATCAGAAGTTCAAGCGGGATGCTTTCCCTGTCCAAAATAGAAAAATGCGAGCTCCAATAATTCGTTGTAATACA
This sequence comes from Candidatus Poribacteria bacterium, assembly GCA_026713385.1. Classification (GTDB taxonomy): domain Bacteria; phylum Poribacteria; class WGA-4E; order WGA-4E; family WGA-3G; genus WGA-3G. The sequence continues at coordinate 6,694 of JAPOOP010000615.1, forward strand.
ACAGATGCGTTTATAGCGTCTAAAATGGGAATGATCGCCCCTGATCCGCTGAATCAAAGTGAAGTTAATGATTTGATTCGCCAACATAAACAGGAACGTCCATTCTTGCTCAACCCGTATTTTGATGATCCTGCTGAATACTTTGCATGGCGTGCCGATGATGTGCTGAAGGAAGTTGAAGTTACGCCTAACTCTGAAAACTTCCAGGTTGAGGTCATTGTTAACACTGAAAATCCTGAAGTTGGACCTATTGCTACGGCATCCATTGAATACTACGGATTAAATCGCAAGGAGTTAAAAGATCACAGATACACTTTTTACAGTTACTATAGCGGATATAGACAGATACTTGAATCTGATCGGATCCCTTCGGAAACTCGGACCGACCTCATAAACACCATAGAAAGAATGAAGGCTCCAGGGGCACCATTTGCGGGTATGATTCGATATTTCGATGCGCCTTTCTCTTAATAGGACTTACGCAATAGTTTAAAAATATGGTATACTCTGAGTTTATGAACACCCTAACCTTCTCAGAAAAGAAGCAACCGTTATTTTCCGATTGTTGGTAGTTTCTGTTGGCGAGTTTCCATAACTTCACGCAGACGTATTTTGCGGAGCATACAGACGGCTGGAGTCATGACCAACTCAATCGTTTTCTCTGTGAGGAACGTATCGCCGCCGGGGATCTCTGGCGATCCGTGAGAAACGACATAGACTTTGACCCAGACGGATACCTTCTTGCTTCCGCCAAACCTTTCCGTGAGACCATTTTCCCAGCAAATGTATCGCTTTGGAAATCCGCTTGTCTAACACCCCAGCAGTACGGTAAGTGGGTAGCATATTTCTATACCAGTTTTCTCTTTAAACTCGTCAATGCCACCCGGGTAGTCCTTATGAAATGCAGCAGGAAGATGTACCCCCATATCATGCGCGATTTGAAGGTCTTTCCAAGCATTATCCCATTCTTCAAGGTGCATCCAACATACCCCGAGATTGTAATAAACACTACTATACTCCGAGTCTTGTTCTATTGACCGGCTGTAATGTGTAATTGCTTCCTGATATGCTTCACGTCTTTCTGGACTATTTTTTTTCGCATTATGCCCTCTATATTGAAAAGTAAAACCAAAATAAAATTCTTTGTTGGCGGTGTAATGAACCTTCTGGTTTATGATAAAACCGTGGAGGTCATTGTAGATAGTTTCGGAAGATATGTCATGGGATTTGCGCAAATACTTTAGCATCGGTTGTTTGAGGTATGATGGGATATAAACTATATCGTTTTCGGATACGTCAATGAAACCATCGGGTGGATAAAGAAAAATGCTCTTTTGGGCAATAACGCGATGTCGTGGATTCTGGGGACGAATGATCATCTCGTCTTCCATCCGTTCGCTTCTTGTCAACAGGATAACTCGACCGTCTTTTGTTAGTTTACCAGCGCACGCAAAAAAAATGGCGATGAGATAGTCGGTTGTGAAGTCAATAAGATTTGTTATACCACCATAGTGTTGAAGTTCAGTAAGGATTTCAAGTTCGTCAGAATTTATAATAGATCTTGGTTCAGGATTTTCGATAAACCTCTTCTTGCTTTGTCCCACCACGAGATTCTCGAAAAGTCCTTGCGGTGGTTCGCCTATATGCTTTTTAGCGACGTTCAACATTTCTCTTTGCACATTCCGCAAGTCGAAGCCTTCAAAATCAATATGGGTGTTCTCGTCATTGAAATACTCGCGATAGAGCGTTGAAGAAATTTTAGGATATTTCTTAGGTTCACCGCGGTAGACGTAATCACCTTGTTCTGATTTACTTTTGATTTCATTGATGATGTCGTCAATAGTAAGAGTGGGATTTGCGTTGTTAGTCTTGTGGTTCATGCTATTCTTATCCTCCGCTGTACTGGTTAATAGGCGAAAATTATAACATATCGACGATGGGAAATACAAGGTTGTTTCTGGGTCAGTCGTTGCTATGAGTGTTCACGATAATGGATGGTTGGTTTCTTTGCAAATGTATTGCTTATGTATTGTAAATCGCCATATCGGAACGTTGAATTCGGTTTTGGCGCGTGTCTATGGTTGGGTATACTAAATTACGAACGGAAACAACAGTCAGAATCTGTGTGAAATGAGGCGTTATGGCCACATTCTTAGTAATGTAATAATGTTGAGGGTTTTCGGTTGGTTATCAGAGACTACAGAGATATGCAAATTTCATAGTAAGCATTTAAAGAGATTGTTTTGTTGGGCTAAGAATAACATTTTGGTAAATTATGGCGTTAAAATGTTACACCCGTGTAACATTTGGTAGGTAACGGCTATCGGTATAAAATCCAATAACTGTAAGGGGTTATAGACCTTTTTCGTTATATCTCCGCTTGGGTATTAGCAGTTCTGTTGCGGTTAGAGGATTTAGTCTGGGGAGAGACTAAATCCGTTCCTTGTATTACATTCCGGACCTACCGGGTCTGGGAAACGAACGGAACGCTTGATACCAAAAACTTTACACGTTCAGAAAAAACTTGATTTTTTCCACACTATCAAGTATCCTAATTGCTAAAGGAAACTTACAAAAATCGGGAAAACGACACATTTCGCTGTATTTCGCAGCATTTCGCAAGAAGGGAAAACTATGAACACAGAAAACCAAAACAGAAACCCCCAGTTACCAGAGTTGCCACGCTCCATTCAAGAGAGACCCGCTGTTTATGACGATGGAGACCTTGAAGAAGTCCGAGAGATCGCAGCCTTGCCGCCCATCCATCTCTCACCCGACGAGATTGAATATGCCATCAGTCTTTTTGCCCGTGGCTTTGGACGTGGTGATGTCGTCATCGGGCTGATTGAGCAATACCCCAAGTACGAAGATCAGGCCCGCACAGACGCTACTTTCAAAAAAAGACTCTCCGATAGACTGCGAACCTGTGACCCCACCAGTGCCGTCTTTGCGAAATCTCGATACAAGACACTTTACGATCTCCACCAAGAATATGTCCGTGAGATACTCGGAAATACTTATGCCCGGATGGACAGCCGGTTGAAAGAGACACTCCTCAAACGTGTTGAGGCGCAAACCGAGCGGTTAGAAAAGATTGAACGTTTACACCAACTCTATAGTCATTACCAGACGGAACACGCAGAAGCCAGACTGCCAGATATCCGTGACAACGCTTTTCAAAGGCTCCACCCCACAGATCAGTCGCTCCTCAAGTGGTATAACGTGCGGATGAAGGAAGAACAGCAATTGATGAAATTATTTTTCTCCCTCAAAACACTCGAAGTAAAACTCGCAAGTGTCGCAAACCTACAAGCGACATATACGCCCCAAGAATGGTAAGGAGCCGTCCCTTTTTTCTTTAAACCGCCAACCCTCAGGCAATCGACGGCTTAGCGTTCATCACCGGGGCAGAGTGTCCAATTAATTCTAATATCCACCATAATAAGGAAATCCTAATGCCACGTAGACTTATTGAGGAAGCCTTTCCACTCAAAAAGGTCTCCACAGACTCAAAACACGAAAAGAATGTAAAACACGGACATATTTCTTCGCTACACATCTGGCCCGCACGCCGTCCGCTTGCCGCGTGTCGTGCCACCGCGATCGCCACATTACTCCCAGATCCCGCCGATGCACCTGAGAAAATGAAGGCGGAATACACAAGGCTCTCCGGATCACCTCTACCGGACAAACAACGCGACTACCTCTGTAATACTCTTATTGCTTCGCTAACGCGGTGGGGGGACGAAAACGGACACGGCGATTGGAACGCAAAAGATAAAAACGGTCGATGGCTCAATAAACTTCGTATCGCCAGAGAGCTTATCCTTATGGCATACAATGGAGACCCACCCAAAGTGCTGGATATGTTTGCCGGAGGGGGCGCGATTCCACTTGAAGCGATGCGACTCGGGTGTGAAGCGATAGCGAACGACTATAACCCAGTAGCATGGTTCATTCTCAAATGCACACTTGAATATCCGCAACGCCTTGCAGGGAAAACAAGGAAGCTCCCCGACCTCAACTTTGATGAACCCCCCGATCTAAAAAATGGTGATCTCGCCGACCATGTCCGATTATGGGGACAATGGGTTTTGGAAAACGCTCGAAAAGAACTTGTGCAATACTATCCTATGACTGATAACAAGCCGACAGTCGCCTATCTCTGGACAAGAACAATTCCTTGTCAAGATCGAAAAGATTGTGGTGGAACAATTCCGTTGCTCAAAACGTTATGGGTTTGTAAGAAGGCAGAGAAAATCCTTAAAGATACACCAGAAAATCGAGATCATCCTGACTTCCTTCGTCTCAAGGAAACAAAAAATCACACGAAGGTCATTATCAATGCAAAGCGTGCACTCAAACTCTGTCCCGACTATGAAACAAAATGTGTCCAATTTAAAATTTTCGCTCCAAAGGATGCGGATGATATTGGAGATGCTACAATGTCTGGGTCAACTGCTACCTGCCCGTTTTGCGGCTCACAGCAACCGACAGACTATATCAAAAGGTGCGGACATGAGAATGAACTTGGCGTACAAATGACAGCAGTCGTTTATAAAGAGGAGTATGGCAAGGAATACCGCCCACCAACCCAAGAGGAAATGATTGCTGCGGAAATATCGGAGGAGGTTTTAGAGGCACTGGCGGATCAGATTCCACACGGGATTCCTAGCGAATCGTTGCCAAGCAAAGAAAGGCATCGGGCTGTAGGGTCCCAATTGCCTAATTATGGATTCAGAACATGGTTAGATTTGTTCACAGCTCGGCAATTATTGGCATTGATGACATTCGTGAAATGGATACAGGCAGCACAAGTTAAGATGAAACAAATTGGTTATTTGTCAGAATGGATGAAAGCAATTAATGGATATTTGGCTTGTATCTTCGACAGAATGTTGGTTTCTAATTCAAACCTAATCGTTTGGAGGCCAGATATGGAAATGATCGGCAGTACCTTTACTAGTAGTCGTTCAGGTTTGAGTTTTAGGTAAAGTGTATTGACTTTTTGAGAGGTTCTATGATATATTCTTACCCAGATTTGAATCTTATCTCCAAGAGGTCTGTGATGAGAAAACAAAAACATAGAGTTGAGCTGACC
>JAPOOP010000730.1 GCA_026713385.1 Candidatus Poribacteria bacterium
AAAACACCGTACCGAGCATCGTTCCCTACGAAGCCCGATATCCACACAACGGTGGCTATAAAATCCCATACCTTTTTCGATTTTTTCAAATTATGTAAGATTTCTGCACATAAATTCGTCTTTAATATACAGAGGGTATAAACCGTATCGTGATGCTTAACTTATAAGACTCCACATTTGATGCAGTTATTTGGCAGATGTAAACACGAAAAATCTATTCATTGGGAGGTATCCTTGTGGAAAGAGAAGACGATGTTCAACTCATTTACAATTTTTTATCCGGTGACGACGAGGCATTCAGCGTCTTAGTCCAAAAATACCAAAAGAGCGTTCACGCGTTCGTGTGGCGGAAGATCGGCGATTTTCATCACGCCGAAGAAATTACACAGGACATCTTCCTGCAAGTCCACAAAAAACTCCCGACACTCAAAGATCCCCATCAATTTGCTGGATGGTTGTATGTCATCGCAAACCGGTTTTGTATCAGTTGGATGCGGAAGAAAAAACGGACGGTGCAATCGATAGAAGACACACCTACGGCAGAAATCGAGAAATCCGCTTACACACGTTACGTGTCGGAACAACGGCAGAGAGAAGCCTCCGAGCGTCACCGTGAGATCGTCAAAAAACTTTTGGCAAGACTACCAGAGAGTGAACGCACCGTCGTGACACTCTATTATCTCGGTGAAATGAAGGTCAAAGAGATTAGCAAGTTTTTAGGCATCTCTGTAAGCACGATTAACACGCGTCTGCATCGGGCGCGAAAGCGTTTACAAAAACCTGAAACGTTTTTGACATCTACTGCAGGAGAGAATTCCGAAAGGCACGGGAGAAACATAGAACTTTGCACACAAAATTTGCTTACAATCGGTAAGGCAATTCAAACCTACCGGACGGAACGCAAAGATTTTCCTGAATGGCTCTCAGATCTTCACCCGAAATACTTGCCAGATGCATCGGTCTTCATCTGTCCCGCCGATGACAAAGATGGGAAGGCAGGTTTTCTTCCGAACATAGATTTGGTTGCAATCAGCAAGATAATTGGAAGGATAGGTTTTCTCCAAGACACAGATCCGAGAATGCCCGTGAGTTACGGGTATCAGCTTGCCCCGGAATACCGAACTAAGAAAAGTGAACAACGTTTGGTATTCGGTGATGTCATACCACTTGTCCGTTGTCAACATCACGCGAATGAAGACTTTGAGGCTTTGAACTTAAGCTTTTCTTCTCAGATTTATAGGTCTTCCACCATTTGGGAACACACGCCGGAGGATATGTACGGTAGCCACGAAGCGGCTCTCACTGCTATTGAAGAAATACTTGCGCGCCCTCCTGATGATAAGCGTTTCCCTGATGGTAAGCGTTTTTTTGACCTCTATCCGCAGCTTGTTAGACTCCACACCTTATTAGGAAACGAACAATCAGCGGCTGTCCTTATTGAACGTCTCAAGTCGGGCATGATACAAGACCTTCAAGGGTATCAGACGCTATTTGACATATTCAAGACGGTAGAGCGATACGAGGATCTGCTTGCGTTTTTTCGGGTAGCTGAGCAGCAGTATCCAGACGAGAAATTTATCTTCTATAAACTTGCCGACATTCATAGGAGGTTAGGCAATACTGAACTCGCTGAAGTTTATGAGCGCAAGTCTAATCCGAGATACGAATTGGTTGGAAAACCTGCCCTAACTTTTCTGTGATCGCCCTTGATGGGAATCCGATTTCGCTTCGAGATTATTATGGGAAAATCGTCTTGCTTCACTTTTGGAAGGTCTGGAGGGATTTTGGCACCGCGGAAACGTCAGATATCAAGAAAGTTTACGATACTTATAAAGAGACAGGATTCGATATTATTGGGGTCTGCCTTGATAGTGAAGAAGCGACAATGTGTAGTTTGTGCAACTACATCAAAGTAAATGGCATTCAGTGGCGACAAATTTTCGACGCGGCAGCGTACTCACTTTTACAACAATATGATATTAGCGGCACTCCTGAAATGTGGCTCATTGATAGGGACGGTAAGTTAATCACACATGAAGCGGACAGGGAAAATTTAGAGATGCTCGTCTCGGAAGCAGTAAAGGCGCAATCCCAAGACTAAACTGCTTTCTTTTCCCTTCACCAACTGGAGACTTTTAGATGTCCCCCATCTGGATAATCGCCAAAAGAGAGTTCACAGAAAACATCCTCTCCCTCCGTCTATTCATCGGGTTAATCGTCTGCCTTGCGCTTTTCATCGCCAGTACGTATGTGCTGATGGAGGACTACGAGAAGCGACTCAGCATTCACAATGCTGCAGAAATCGAGCATCGGAACGCCCTTGAGAAAGTGAAGGTGTATTCATATCTGAGACTGGACATCGCAAAACCGCCTGAACCGTTAAGTGTTATCTGCTTAGGGATGGAGCGGCAGCTCGGAAGCACAGTAAAGGTTTCCTACGAAGATGTCCCCACAGAGGCGCGAATACTCGGCGGTGGCAATCCACTTCTGAACATTTTTTCCGCTGTTGATGCGGTGCTCATGGTGCAGATTGCGTTCAGCCTGTTTGTGATTTCCATCGCTTACGATGTCATTTGCGGTGAGCGTGAAAGTGGAACACTCGCACTTGTGGTATCAAACCCAGTCTCGAAATACCATATCCTAATTGGGAAATACCTTGGCGGAATGGCGAGTCTCCTCGTGCCACTCGCAATCGGTTGGATAGCCGCGGCTCTATTGATAAACGTAAACCCAATGATAGAATTTCACATCGCTGAATGGAACAGGTTTGGTTTATTGTTTGCGGTTTTGACTTTATATCTTTCTGTCTTTTTCCTGCTTTCAATGCTGGTTTCAGCAATCACCTATCGGTCGGCGAGGGCACTCGTCTGGTTGCTATTCTTCTGGATTGTGATTGTGTTCATCATCCCAAACGGGGCGGTGTATATCGCAAAACAGGTACGCCCCATACCCTCCAAAGCCGTGGTTAACATAGAGAGTGCGGCAATTACGACAGCATTTAATGAAAAAATCAGAGATTACGGCAGAAAGCATCAAAGTAGATCCTACTTTATGTCGGAACGCAGTGTGATCAGTGGCAGTTATCCATTTGCCTACCACGTGCTAACAGCATCCAGAGAAGGGATGCTCTGGTATCTCGACGGTGCCCAATTTTACATTCCACACCGCATTGAATACGCAGAACAGATAGGGAACCTCCATCAAGAATACTACCGTTCGCTGAAAAGACAGACCGTTTTGGCTGAAAATCTTTCCAGACTTTCTCCGGCATGGGTTTACTACAACATCTCTGCGGGCTTGTCTGGCACGGATTTGAGGCGGCATGAGCGGTTCATCCAGCAAGCACAGGATTACCGAAAGGCACTGATGGCATATATGCAAGAACAAGAGGCTTTCTCAAGTATCAACTGGTTCACGTCAGTCAATCTCAACGATATGCCCTCACAAGTTGGACTTGTAGAATCAGACGAAGAAGCGTTTTTCGCAAACATCACACCGAAAAGTTGGGATGACGTGGAACCACTCGACTTAAGTGGCATGCCTGTCTTTACCAGTGGACTCGCGTCGGGAAATAACGCTCTGGGAGAGGTCTTCCCGGATTTAGTCTACCTGATTTTTCTCAACATCCTGCTGTTTCTGATCACAGGAGCGATGTTCTTGAAAAGCGAGATGAGGTGAGAGGATGCTACGTGAAATTATCTGGAGAGACCTTTTAGATCATCTACAGAGTCTCCGTTTCGCCTTGACGTTGGTTCTGGTAATCGTCTTAATGTTGACGGGAAGCGTGCTGTACATCCACGATTACCGCCAACAGGTCATGGATTACGGTGAAAACGTCAGGGAAAACTTGGAGCTTCTGGAAGATAAGACGAAGAAAGGTATACACAGTGTGGTCAGTCATTCACCAAATCAACTGATATATCGTTTGCCGAGTCCATTGGGATTCATCGCTGAAGGGCACGAAAAAGACCTCCCGAATGCCTTTGCCGTGGATGCATTTGAGCTTGTTGGTCCACAAACGATTCTTCGGAGAAACTACACTCTCCAGAGATTTGACGTATTGGATTGGGTGTTTACCATCGGCGTTATTCTGAGTTTCGCGGCGTTTGCTATGACCTATGACAGCATCTCAGGCGAGGCAGAAACAGGCACGCTCCGCCTCTGTCTTTCTAATTCGCTCCCTCGCGCAACTTTGCTTTTTGGGAAATATATCGGTACACTCATCAGCCTATCGATTCCTTTGATTATCGGGATTTGCATAAACATACTCATCATCTCGCTTTTCGGGGTTTTGCCTTTTGAACCGACCTATTGGCTACAGATTGGCGGGGTCGTCCTGTTTTCAGTCCTCTATATTTCCGTTTTTGCGACACTTGGGTTGTTCATTTCCTGCCTAACGAGAACCTCATCCGTCAGCCTCGTTCTACTCCTTTTGGTTTGGGTGTGTTTTGCAGTGTTTATCCCGAGAACAGGCGGATTGCTGGCAAGCCGATTGGCAGAACTACCCGATGAGAAAGAGATAGCCAAACAGGCAAGTGAGACGGAGTACAAAATCCTTAAACGATACGGCAAAGATAGATTTAGCGCGCATTGGTCGCTGGGTGAGCCCCTTACCCGTGCTGCCAAAATAGGGGATGCCAAGCAAGCGATTTACGCTGAATACCGCCAACAACAACTGCATCAGGTGAAATTGGCGCAGAATATATCCCGTATCTCACCAACGGCAATCTATCAAGTCGGTTGTGAGGCATTGGTCGGCACCGGCATCAAACATTACGAGCGGTTTTTCAAGAAGGCTGTCGAATATCGACGCAGCCTTCTACAGTTCACCTATGAAGAATATCCTTTCAATCCCAATCTCTTTCTTGAAGACGTGGAAAGGCAGAAATTGAGGGAGGTTCAAATGAGTGTGGATAAGATTCCAAAATTTGACGATCCTCCATCCGATTTTTCTACCGCGTTTGCCGGAGCCAGTTTGGATATCTTACTGCTGTTTCTATTCAATATGGTCTTCTTCATGGGCGCATTCCTCGCCTTCACCCGCTATGATGTGTGAGTCATTTGAACTGCCGTCGCCACATCACTGTTCCAGGTAGTTTTCGTTGATATAGCGCGAAATCAACTCAATCTCTTCCTCTTCGAGGTAAAGCCCGATCTCTATCATCCGCGTTATGAGCTCGATTGTCTCCGCTTCAGAGCGAGGTGGATAGTCTTCAACATCGGTGATTGGATGACATTGAGAGCATCTGTCCTCAAAGAGAGCTTGCGCTTCTACTGCGTCATAAGCGTCGATTTCCGTTGTATCCGTTTCAACTTCTACATCCATGTCCATAGTGAAACTTGCGATTTGGGCAGCTACCTTTGCTTCATCCGCACGCATCTGTTCTTGCCGTTGTTGCCGAACCGAAGTCTGGATGTCGGGTGTAATCGCGATGAGATATGCAGAGACGCTCCATTCTTCTTCTTGGTGAATGGGTTCGCCAATCATAGGCTTTATCGCCATGCGATTGACGAGACGGACCCAGTCAGTCGGGGTACGTGGTTTCGCGAGAATGGTACGTAAATCGTGACAGATGACGCATTTACGTTGTAAGACATGCTGTCCGTCCCGCAATTTTCGCTTTGATGCGAGTTGGTCGAGCGGTGCTTCCGTTGGCAATCCAGCGTTTTCAAGCAACTTACGAGTTCGCGCGATACCTTCATCACTGAATGCGTTTGTCTGTGTTCGCAACGCCGCTTCACGAAATGTGAACGGCACTGATAACCCAATCAATAGATAGGTGCAAATTAGTAGGCATGTGCCGATATAAGGCATTGATTCCTCAAAATGACGGAAAAATCGAAGGATGGCAATCTTAACGAGGATCAGTACGCCGATCGTAATGCCGAGCATCAAATGTGCGACGGTCCGCGGTGGGAGTTCAACTTGATAATTCCACAAACGTGGCACCATGTGCCACATCATAAAGATATAGAGTATCGCATACGCGTAACCGATGAGCCGGTGAAGCAGCATCAGGGACCGTGGAGCAGCACTCTTATGTGTTTCTTTGTCAAATGGGTAGCCCCATAACTTAAACATCAAAAAGACGGAGGCGTTCGCGAGTCCTAAAAAAATTAAGCCAAGGATCGCACTCATTGAAGTAGACATTTTAAAATTTCCTTACGGGTAAGGGACGCGGGTTGTCTCTTGATAGTATCCGTGTTCGAGTTGAAGAAATTAAAGAAAGGGAAACGCCCTATCAAAAACCCCAAGCAAAACCCCTGCGCCGTTGTTGCAGGCTGGTCTTTTGGTGCTATGCCGGACAGATCCTTATTTCAGTTGCGACCTCACCAGAAACCTGCGCGTAAGCGTAACGGAGTCCAGGATTCCAGAAATTAAAAACCTTCCTACGTTTCCAAGGTCGGACGATTTAATCGCGAATGATAGGGAGGTTCCATGACAGCACGTTGACGTTCATTCGCCCATTCCGGTATTTCATAAGCAGGAACATACGCCATATTGCCTGCGGTATAACGGGTTAAGATGGAGCGACGCGGGTGTTCAACTGTCCACGGGAGTGTTCCGTGCGTCACCGCCTCAGAGAAAATTATCACGTCGCCAGCGTCGCAGACGAGTTGCCGGATGTGCTCTTGGTGTTTCTGATAGAGTCGCATCTCTTTCGGACATGGATAGTTGCTCTTATGGCTCCCCGGTATAACGATTAATCCGCCTGCTCCGGGCGGTACGTCCGTTAACTGAAACGTAACAACGGTCAAACCGTTGTGCATGCGCCCATCACGGAAAATGTAGTACTGGTTCGGATCGAAGCCGGGACCTGAGGATCCATGAAAGATAAAGCCTTCTGCCCCTTTGTCCATTGAAAGTAGAAACATGTGATGGTCCATACGAAAGCCTTTTCCCAGTATCTCATTGAGATAAGGAACAAGTGTAGGATGCGCCAGCATGTGTCGAAACGGATTGCACCACGGTTCTTCCCATCCAAGCATACCGCCGAGTTCGCCTCTACCTTGTTCGCCTTTCAGTTCTGGAGAGCCGCCATCAAGCGTCTGGTCACGTGGACGAATGCGCGCTTGGTCACTATGTTTGTCAATGGCTTCGTTGGCGAGAGCTACCTCTTCGGGCGTTAGCACGTTCTTGATAATAAGGTAACCGTTCAGATCGAATAGATATTTTTCGTCAGCATTCATTTTTTAACTTTCCTTATTTCAGTTGCGACCTCACCAGAAACCTGCGCGTAGGCGTAGCGGAGTCCAGGATCCTATAAATTAAAAACCTTCCTACGTTTCCAAGGTCGGACGATTTAATCGCGAATGATAAGGAGGTTCCATGACAGCGCGCTGGCGTTCATTTGCCCATTCCGGTATTTCATAGGCAGGAACATACGCCATGTTGCCTGCGGTATAACGGGTTAGAATGGAGCGGCGCGGATGTTCGGCTGTCCACGGAAGCGTTCCGTGCGTCACTGCCTCGGTGAAGATTGCTACATCACCGGCGTTGCAAACAAGTTGCCGGATATGCTCTTGGTGTTCTTGGTAAAGCCGCATCTTTTGCGGACACGAGTAGTTGCTCTTATGGCTTCCCGGTATAACGATTAACCCTCCCGCTCCAGGTGGCACGTCCGTCAATTGGAATGTGACGACAGTCAAGCCATTGTGCATGCGTCCGTCACGAAAAATATAGTATTGGTTCGGATCGAAGCCAGGACCAGAGGAGCCATGGAACGTATGCCCCTCTGCACCCTTGTCCATTGAAAGTAGAAACATCTGATGATCCATTCGGAACCCTTTTCCCAATATTACATTCAGATACGGTACGAGTGTAGGGTGTGCGAGCATGTGTCGGAACGGATTACACCACGGTTTCTCCCAATTGAGCATACCGCCGAGTTCCCCTCTGCCCTGCTCTCCTTTTAATTTCAGGGAGCCGCCATCGAGTGCCTGTTCGCGTGGACGGATGCGTGCTTGCTCACTATGTTTATCAATCGCTTCATTCGCTATGGCTACCTCTTCGGGTGTTAGCACGTTCTTGATAATAAGGTAACCGTTCAGATCGAATAGATATTTTTCGTCAGCGTTCATGTTCGATTTCCTCCACCTTTTTATTTGCTATCAATCTTTAGGGGTCGGCGATCAGAAAAAAGGACACTTTACCAAAGACCTTTTGTCTGATAGTTCTCACTGCGAAGCATGCTGAGGGCTGACGGCTGTTAGACTGCGTAAGCGACAGAGCCGTCTTCACGCAAAGGTGTCGTGCCGGTATTCATCGGTTGGTAAGGGTTCTTCTCAATTAAGCTATCGTCAAGTTCGATACCCAAACCCGGGGCTTCAGGGATTGGAATGTATCCACCTTCCCGCTGATACGCCACTTTATAAACAGCGAAATCTGCGGATTCGTCGCCTTTTGTATATTCTTGCGTGATGAAGTTCGGGATGCTCGCATCTAAGTGAAGCGATGCGGCGGTAATGAGCGGTCCGAGGAAGTTATGTGTGACAACCGCGCTGTGATACGCTTCAGCAAGTGCCGCGATTTTCTTGCAGTGCGTTATGCCGCCTGCCAAACCGAGATCTGGACGGACGTATTGCGGTCCGCCTGCCTCCAAAAGTTCACGGAATTCCCAAATGCTTACATTGCGTTCGCCGATAGCGAGCGGGGTTGTCATCCGTTTTGCTAATTCCGCCTGCGTTGTAATAGTATCTATCTGGATCGGGTCTTCAATGAAGTAGAGATTAAAGGGGGCAAGTGCCGATTCTAAGACGATCCCATTCATCGGTGTCAGTTTCCGATGTACTTCAACGATCAGGTCAAGATCGGGTCCACCGCCTTCACGCGCCGCTGCGACGATGTCGCGGGCAGTCTTGACGAGTCGATCAACTGTCATGTCTTGGAAGTTTCCGACCACCGGATCAAACTTGAGTGCCGTGAAGCCTTCTTCGACAGCGGCTTTCGCTGCGTCATACATCGTTTCCGGTGTGCTTCCACCACCAAGGAGATGCAGTCGGATTTTATCGCGGCAGTTGCCGCCTAACAGTTCCCAAATCGGGACACCGAAATGTTTGCCCTTGATGTCCCATAAGGCGATGTCTACCGCACTAATAGCACCGCTCAGCGCAGTTCCACGGAACGGTCCCATGCGGTAAAGATATTGCCAATGATGCTCAATCCGCATCGGGTTCTGCCCGATGAGGTGTTTCTTAAACGTGTTGATGATACTGTCGACGGCTTCTGGATAACCCCAACACGCGGTCTGTCCAACACCGCTGATACCCGTATCTGTATGAATCCGAATTACGTAGCCGTTCCTGATAAAAAACGACTCAATCTTATCAATTTTCATATAGTCCTCCTGTGAGAGGTGTTTTATTTTGATCCGTTGTATTGTATCACAAGCGCACGAATTTAACAATAGAGAAAACATGACAATTCAGGGTCATTTAGTTTTCGGTTTTCGGGTCAATATTTTTCACAATTGTTAATACTTTGACAGAAGCAGAAGTCGCGTGAGAAATCACGCGACTTCTGCTATACTTCACCGTAAAACCTATCACATTTTTTCAGGTGAATCATGACCAGAACATCCTCTTGCTACTTACTTGACATATTAGCAGAAGTGCCGGAATCCACGCCATAAAAAAGGAAAACGGCATGTTTTGGCATCTATCCTCGCTTTGCTCGTCATCGGTTTGATGTCGAATCATAAAAAGAAAAACCCATGTCTAACACCAAACTTAAAACGACGTTCAATACTGCCGCAACGCTCTATGAAGATGTCCGACCGAGATATCCTGAAGAACTGATCCGAGATGTTGTAGACCTCTCTGGACTCAGTGATCGCAGTAGAATTCTCGAAGTCGGATGTGGGACCGGAAAAGCAACCCAATCTTTTGCGGAACGTGGGTATGTGTTAGTCTGTTTGGACATTGGTGCCGATTTAATCGCCGTTGCCAAGGAGAAATTGAAGACCTTTCCAAATGCTTCGTTTGTGGAACAGGCATTTGAGGAGTGGAAACCAGATGGAAAGTTCGACCTGATTATTTCTGCCACTGCCTTCCATTGGGTCGATCCAAAAGTGAGGTATCTGAAGGCGTTCGAGGTGCTTAAATCAAAGGGTTTCCTTGCCGTTTTCTCCAACCAGCATGTCAGAAAAGACGAGGGATTCTTTGCGGAAAGCCAGAGTCTCTACGACAAATACTACGCGCCGTTGACCACGAACCGTCCCACGCACGCCACAAATTTCCCCGGTGTGGAAGCCTTTGAAGATCCAATTAAACGTGTCTATCCATGGACGCAAACGTATTCATCTGAGCAGTACATCAAACTTTTGGGGACCTATTCAGGGCATATCGCGTTGCCAGATGAAAATAGGCGTCTTCTGTTTGAGGGAATTGTCAATCTCATCGAAACAAAATATAACGGTCAAATCACCAAACACTACGAAGCCGTTCTTGACCTACGGGGGAGAAGATGAAAATCACAGAGGTTGAAGCCTTCCAGATTGAGACCCAGCGTTATTATGGTCATATATCGGGTCGTGTTATCGTCAAGGTCCATGTAGACGATGGTCCCGTCGGGTTGGGCGAAGCCAATGACCCTATTGCAAACTTGAACTTAATTGACATCCCTCCCAAATTGTGATAGGCTAATGTGAATTCGGCATCAGGATGCCGATACTAAAAATAAAATGTGATTTGCAAATTACGTATAGGAGGAAAAACTATGTTTGTTATTATCGCACCTATTCAGATTAAAGAAGGTCACAGAGATGCGTTCATCGAAGCCATGATAGATGACGCGAAAGGCTCCGTTGCGAATGAACCGGGTTGTCTGAGATTTGATGTCATTCAGGACGGTGCCGATCCGAATCGGATCTGGCTCTACGAGGTTTATGTAGACGAGGCGGCGTTCCAAGAGCACCTGAAAGCCCCACACTTCATCAAATGGCGGGATACCGTCAAAGACTGGTTCGCTGAAAGCGAATTTAAAGGCGCAGGCGGCGGAAGTTCCATGATTTACCCGCCAGATGACGACTGGCAGTAGGTCGATTTTGATATAGGAGTCCGATAGGAGATTAATCAACATGATGAAGTTCACTGACGGACTTGTTAAGTCATACGAGAAGTACGCCCATGAAAGAGCCTCTCATTCTTCTGACGAATTCAAAGTCCAGGAGCGGTCGGAGTTTCTCAAATTCTTAGAGGCTGAGGAACGAGAGACCCTCCTTGAAATTGGGTGTGGTCCCGGTTGGGATGCCCAGTTTTTTCAAAGTCAAGGACTCCGGGTTTTGGCGGTGGACAATACACCAACGATGGTGAAACTCACTGCAGAAAAAGGGATCGCTGCTCAAGTCTTGGATTGCTACGATCTCGACGAAATTACTGAATGTTTTGATGCAGTGTATACTATGAATTGTCTCCTGCATATACCGAAGCAGGACTTTGATCGGATTTTGCATCTTATCTCAAGGCGACTCAACGAAAACGGCTTAATGTATCTCGGCATCTGGGGAGACCAAAACTTTGAAGGTATCTGGGAACAGGATAAATATGCGCCAAAGCGGTTTTTCTCTTTTTGGAAAACAGAGGCACTTCTCGAAATCCTACAACGCTCATTTAGATTGGAGTACTACCGGCGATTAGAGCCTCGCGAAGGTAGGATATTCAATTCTCTTATTGTTCGTAAACGGATGGAGGTATGAAATGAGATGGATAGTTTTCTATATTCTGAGCGCGGCATTGATTTTGATATTCCCCTTTGGGAGCGAGGCGATTGAGGACGACGCAATGGTCCTTTACTACTCGTTCGATGAGGGAAAAGGGAAAGATATCGAAGACTTGAGCGGCAAAGAGAAACACGGCACGCTCGAAGGCGATGCTAAATGGGAGAAAAACGGAAAGATTAATTCAGGGGTGTTTTTTAACGAACAAATTCAGAAAGGGGTCGTCGCCGCCGAAGCATCTGACAGTCTCGCGATTACCAAAAGTTTGACGATGGAGGTGTGGGTATACCCAGAGAGTGTCGGTGATTATCGCAATATACGTGGGCAGGCGGGACCTCATACGTATTATCTGAGTATCCACCAGGGTAAACCGTCAGTGTGGATGGGATGCCCCGGTGCTGGCGGACGAACATGGAACAGCACAAAGAACGAGATTCCGAACGATAAGTGGTCACACGTTGCCGCAGTTTACGAGTTTGATAAGGAACTTCGGCTTTATATCAACGGCGAACTTGATAACACCTATAAATTGGAAGGTGAAATTCCGACCTCTCCATCAGATCACTGGTTCGGTAATCGCCTTGATGGTCCGTGGCCCTACGGCGGAAGGCTTGATGAATTTGTTATCTATAACCGTGTCCTGACTGAAGATGAAATTCAGCAAGATATGGAGCGGGTCTT
>JAPOOP010000477.1 GCA_026713385.1 Candidatus Poribacteria bacterium
CGAGTTGCCGTTATGTACGCCGGAAAGATTGCTGAAATGGGGACATGGGAACAACTCTACCAAACGCCACAGCATCCTTACACCGTAAAACTCCTTGAATCGACACCTGCACGGGATAAACGCGGAACGGAGTTGCACACAATTACCGGTAGGGTCCCGAAAGCGACCGAGTATAATGACGGTTGCCGGTTCGCTGATCGATGTCCAAAAGTCATGGATGGCTGCGACACCATTGTCCCTACGTTACATGCAGTCAATGGTAGCGAACACAATGTCGCTTGTCATCTCTACAATCCCGAACCGCCATTTTCGGTGCAGCTTGCCAACCGAAAACTTGCTATACAAAAGCCTGCTACACTGGTTCCTACTACGAAACTTGAACTTGAGACAGAGGTTGGGAAAAAAAATGAGGGGTCTTCAGAACAGTTTCCAGCAGCTTCGCATTCCCAACTGCAGGTGAGGGACCTCTGTGTCCACTACCCTATTCAGAAGGGCATCTTCAAACGAACGGTCGGTTATGTTTATGCCGTTGATGATGTTACGCTTGATATCCCACGCGGTAAAACGCTGGCACTCGTCGGGGAATCTGGGTCCGGCAAAACCTCTTTCGGTAAAGCTATTCTCCAATTGGGTGTGCCAGTTGAAGGCGACATTGTTTATGATGGTGCTAATATCGCTACGACCACTCGTCAACTGATGCATCCCTATCGGAAAAGAATGCAAATTATCTTCCAAGATCCCTACGCCTCCCTTAACCCGCGGATGACTATAGGTGCTATTATTCAAGAGGGGATGCAGGCACACGGTATTGGTGCATCCGACGAGGAACGGCAGGCGCGGGTCGCAGAATTGATGCGTCGTGTTGGCTTATCTCCAGATATGGTAACGCGCTACCCACATGAATTTTCCGGTGGTCAAAGACAGCGCATCGGCATCGCACGGTGCCTCGCTGTCGATCCGGAGTTCATTGTCTGTGACGAGGCTACCAGCGCGTTAGATGTATCCGTGCAAGCGCAAATACTAAACCTGTTGAGATCGCTACAGGTTGATTTTAATCTCACCTACCTCTTCATCACACATAACCTTGCCGTTGTTGAGTACTTTGCGGATGAAGTGGCGGTGATGTATCTCGGTAGGATCGTTGAGCGTGGAACAACGGAGGAGATTTTCGATTCGCCGAAGCATCCTTACACACGGGCACTCCTCTCCGCGGTACCAAAGATGGACGAACAGACAGGTGTTGAGAAAATTCGATTGGAGGGTGATGTGCCTTCGCCAATCAATCGTCCGGTAGGATGCCATTTTCATCCCCGTTGTCCGGAAGTGATGCCCGTGTGTAAAGACGAGTATCCGAGTGCAACCAATTTTACACAGACGCACTCGTGCCACTGTTACTTGTATCAGCATCCGGAGGGGAGTCCGTAACGAAGTTGATATTTCTTTCTCTTGGAACCCTGAAACCCAAGCGCGTAGCTCGTAATGTAATGGAGAGCGGGTCTACGGAAAGGGAGAGGAAGTTCTAATCTTCCTGATCGACCCGCAAGGTAAAATTAATATTAGTATCCGGAGGGAGTCTGTAACGAAGTTGATGTTTCTTTCTCTTGGAACCCTGAAACCCAAGCGCGTAGCTCGTAATGTAATGGAGAGCGGGTCTACGGGAAGGGAGAAGAAAGTTCTAATCTTCCTGATCGACCCGCAAGGTAAAATTAAAAAATGCCAAAAATTAAGATACTTTCCGCAGATGTTGCCAATAAGATCGCCGCAGGCGAGGTCGTCGAGCGTCCTGCGTCAGTCGTCAAAGAACTCATTGAAAACGCGATAGATGCAGAAAGCACCTCGATCCGCGTCGAAATTCGGGCAGGCGGGAAA
>JAPOOP010000504.1 GCA_026713385.1 Candidatus Poribacteria bacterium
CAGCAACCGCAGCACCTCAGGTTTGCCTTGTAGTAATGCTCCCATAAAGTTGAGAAACCACGGTGTTCTTTGATAACTGCCTTGTAGGGCAGCGAACCACATCTGCCAATCGAGGCGCGGTTGATGCGGGGCAACCCATTTTGGGGCAACTGTCAGGTCGCCCGGTTTCCATCGAAATTGGTAAGTTTCCCATGATATCCGATCATTGCTACCTTCAACGATAATTTCCGGACGCGATTCCGTCATATCTGCGAAGAGTCCATAGGTATTCACACTCCGAAACGGTGCGATCCAGGCGACATCTGGAAACCGTGTCTCTCTGAAGAGTTGTCCACCGAAACGGATGCCACTCAGCAGGAAGAGAAGCGTTGCCACGACCGCGATCCCGATGCGTCTATATCGGTGAAGGGGCTGTTCGACGAAGTGGATAGGTGGCATCAATCGTTTTGGGAGCAATCCTTTCCATGTTACATCGTCAATCAAAAGCAGGCATAGTGCAATTGTCAGCAGGTTGAAAAAGCAGTAGTTTCCTGTTAAGATGATTAGTACTTGCAGACCGACTAACCCGATACATCCGACAGTTCGTAGACGTCGCGGTGCGAAAATTAGGAACGGGACGACCAATTCAGCCGCGAACATACCGATGACGGAGGCTTTCTGGAACCATTCCGGCAACTGATGCACATACCATCCTAACGATGTCGGCAGCGGTTGTGTTTCATAATGGAAGTTGAGAGCGGTGAGGTTTCGCCATATCTCGTCACTGGCGAGTTTGACAAACCCAGAGGCAAACATCAGGCGGAACAGGAGCCAACGTAAAAGCCATAAAAACGCTGTAGAGGGTTGGGACGCACGTGTGAATGTTTCACGGAGTTGCCACGGTGCGAAGAAGAGTGCCAAAAATCCTGCCTCTAAGAGCAGGACATCCCACTGGAAACTCAGAAAAACTTGTCCGACTGTCACAAGCGACAGATAAAACGTCCACAAACCGACTAAGGCGAATGAGGGAACAAAACCTGCGATTAAGACGAAAGACAGAAGCACACCACCTGCGCACAAGAAGTGGAGACAGGTATCCGATGCGTTCAGCCAGACCAATGTCGGCACAAGGTAATAGCCTTCTGTTCCGATTTGCTGGCGGACAGCCTCCAAATACTGTTCTGCTGGTAATATTCCGTTGCTCCCAACGAGCCCTTGAATTTGCACCCACAAGGACAAAAAAGCGATGAGATAGATACAACCGAGTCCTCGTAGAAATAGCCATCTTGAAAAGTAGGAGGTTGCTCTCTCCGTATGTGTCCCCCACAACCATCGCGTCCCCACGGAGAAAAACGGACGATGCTGTGCAATGAAACGGTAAACCCTTTCGGACACGCCCGCGAAACCGGGTAAACGGTAATAGCACCAGAGAAACGCATTGTTGTTCAAGGCGCGCAGGACAGCCTCTGCCCCGCTCAAAACCGTTCCATTTTCAAGAATTAATTGGACTGAGTTCTCATACGCTGAAAGGGGTATCTCTGGGAATTGTGTTGCTACCTCTTGGGACGGGGCGTAGTCAACGCGGTCACCGGTAACATGCTGCCACTGCGCAACCCAATATCGGCAAAATTCGCAGGTGTTATCGTAAACAAGGAGCGGTTTGCTGATTTGCGATTGCATCAAAGGATTTTAATTTTTCCTTAGGTGAGTCTCATGGCTGCCGGGCACAACCACACGGAAATGATTAACGCCATGCCTGATGAATTTTGGCGATAGCTTCCACGATCTGATCCATGTCCGTTGCTGAACTGAGGAAGAGATTCTGGAATAGCCAGACACTCTGCTCACAGACTGATGCTGCGTTTGGACACGGTAGTGATCGGATGAGATGCGGGTATTTCTTCGCGACGTGTGCCATTCCGGGTTCTTGCGAAAGTAGAGAACGGTAACCGATAGAACACGGGATGCCTTCGGCAGACAGGGCATCCACGAATTCCTGTCGCGATTTACCGCCAAATCCTTGAGGGTCATATTTCAAGCAGTAGAGATGATACCCGTGTTTGGTGACCCAGGGGGCAAGTTTCGGTGGTGTGATACCCTCAATCGCTTTCAAAGCGTTGGAGAGATAGGCTGCGTTTCGATTGCGGAGATCGGTTTGTGCCTCTAACAGTTCCAATCGGATGAGTAATATTGCGGCGAGGTACTCTGAGGGACGGTAGTTCCATCCGAGTCGCGGATATTCCCATCGCGCCCCACCGGGTGCGCGTCCGACATTCATGAAGGCACAAACCCGATCATGAATGTCTTTGTCATTTGTCGTAACCATACCGCCTTCGCCGGAAGTCAGATTTTTCGAGGCTTGGAAACTAAACGCCCCGACACTGCTAAGAGATCCAACCTTTTTTGTCTGATACTCTGCGCCGTGAGCCTGTGCGGAGTCCTCAATAATCGCGAGGTTATGGCGTTGGGCAATTTCTTGTAATGCCCCCATGTCTGCTGGATGACCACCGAGGTGGACTGGCAGAATTGCACGCGTTTCTGGACCAATAGCCGCTTCCACGGCTTTCGGATCGATCGTGAACGTCTCTGGTGAAATGTCTACAAACACCACGGTGCACCGGCGTTCCAACACTGCGCTTGCCGTCGCTACAAACGTGTAGTTCGGTACAATAATCTCGCCGCCGTCGCTAAATCCATCGAGATCCAGCGCACCTGCTAACGCAGCACTGATTGAGTCGGTTCCATGTGGCATAAAGAGCGCGTAGTTTGTTCCCGAATACTGGGCATATTGTTCATTAAGACGCTCAATCATCGAGCCACCGGAGCCTTCATTCGCACTCAGGTACACTTCACGGAGCAGCGGTTCAACCTTTGACTCCCACTCCTCAGTCGTGGTAAGTGGCCATGCGGACCACGGATCGCTTTCTGTATTTCGCACGGGTGTGCCGCCTGAAATCGCTAATGGGTTGGACATGTTTTCTAATTTTCCTTGCGGTCAAATAACGTGTGTTAGAACTCTTACATGCATTTTTTAAAACTGAAGAAACACCCAAACAAAAACCCTGCGCCGCTGTTGCAGGCGACCGGTCCCAAATTTAATCTGTTTTAGCGGATGGGGTTTCCATTTTCGTCTACATACACAACTTTCCAGCCCTTTGGGACCACCCCAGTATTCAAAAGGTTTAATCTTTGTCTCTCGGAAAGTTCCGATCCCTCAGGCGAGAGAATCTCTCCAGTCTCCGAATCCGCTACAGAACGTGTCGTGTGCCAGATATTCGCGGTTGATTCCGTTTTTTGGACGTAGATTCTTCCCGGCACTTGGGGCAGGGCGTTTTCACCTATCACAATCCACTTGTCTATTTCTGGCGTGACTCGGTCCACTTCCGTGAGTGTCTCAACAGTCTGATGCATAGTGTATTGCGCTATTCTTGGCTTCGAATCCAACTTCAAGTAA
>JAPOOP010000462.1 GCA_026713385.1 Candidatus Poribacteria bacterium
CGCCTTGCGAATCATTAAAAAATTGGACAAAACTCGAAATCTGTGCTAAACTTGTTACATCCTTCGTTCAAGGAGTCTATATAGGTTGCTATGTTACCTTTTATTCTGAAAATCGCGGACCAACCGGTGGAGCGTTTACAGCGTATCAATGCTGAAAATCAGTCTATTGACGTTAACGTGCAAATGGAACTTTACTCGCGGGAGATTGACCGTGCCGATGTAGAGCGAACAGCGCAACCTCGGCGGTTAAGCCAGTTAATCTTGCACGAAGCCACTGAGAACGCTTATACGACTTATATTGAGTTCCTCCGGGATAGCGCGGAACCGGAGGCTTTTCTGCCGTTTGAACGCCTCTCTCAACACCCTTGTCGACAGTATGCCTTGATTCTCTCCGCGTCCAGTTCGCATGAGCTTTTTGAAATCTGCCAGATGCAACCTGATACCAGTCCTTCTATCCTGCACTACGGAGGATATGAAATAACAATCAAACCCCGCAGATACATTTTGGATACCACGGCTTATTTGGTAGCACCCGATAAATATACGCTCTTTATACGACAGGTACGGGAAGATGACACAATTCGGGTCTATCGTAGCGATTTTATCAATCTCACTCGGAATTCACCGCCGCCGTTTAAACTGGATACCCGCGATATAATTGAAAATGTACAATTGGAACTCGTGGGAGAACGAGGGCAGGCTTTGCCGATAGAGCAATTGCTCATGTTTCCACCGAGTACCGAAGAGGCGAACTCCCTCCGTCTTATGAAATGCCCCGAGTGTGGCGGTCGTGTACGCCAACTCGGCAGAGAAGGCATTTTCTGCCTTGAATGTGATTGGGATAACCTACCACCGCTAAAACATCCACGATAATGTGGAACTAAAATTTTTGAAGTTTATTGGGTGTATAGTAGGCGTGTCTTTCCAGTCACTTCTGCAGTAGAAATGGACCTTCTGGTCTTCTAACTTTGACCCCCAAGTTTTGCCATGTACAAAATGAATACCGTATTGCCAACAGCGAGCAGTGCACCGACGACGGTTTGGAGAAGTGTGTGTCGTTTTCGGTAAACCCGCGCCCAAGCAATCAGCGGAGTCAGCAGAAATAGCCAACCGAAATGTGGGTTGACGAGCATGACGAGGACAGTAACACATCCAGTAGCCACACTGCTGTGAAAGCTTATTTTCCACATCGGGGTAATTGCGGAAAAAATAAGGCTATTTACAATGTAGGCAATGCCTGCCCAGACGATTTCCCGTGCCGCGCCAAGTTGATGCAGCAGGACAGTACCTACAACCATACTGACAAGTGTACAGCATAAAGGTAGGAGTCGCTCTTCCCTGTTATGCAAATGCAGATCGCTTACTTTCGCGTACCGGGCCATCACTGCAATTGAGAGTACCGGTAGCACAGTAACAAATAGGACAACAATTGCCAACCAGCGGAGTGCGTTTTGGGGAGCCGCATGTTTTTGGATAACACCAACAGCAGTTGCAATTGGGACCAAAAATGGGCTAAAAACGACAGAGGTACCCCACGCGATGCGTGCCGGAATTGTCGATAAGTTGCTACGCTCCATCAAATTAATCTGACGTTTCCAAAGATTTGAAGAAATCAACTAAGTCCCCACCATGTGTGCTTGCGTTGACCTCTTTATCGACCTCAAGAATCTTCCCTGTTTTATCAATAATAACAGCTAACCGTTGAATCCTTCCATCTGGGGCATTCGTCGCTCCAAAGAGGAGTGCGAGGTTGCGTCCAGTATCTACCAAAAGTGGGAAGTTCAACTGATTTTCTTCCGAGAATTTTTGGTGAGAATCCGCGTCATTCGACGTAATCCCAAAAACCTGTGCATCGTATTTCTCAAAACTACTCGACTCATCACGGAGTGAGCAAACTTGAGTCGTTCAGCCACGCCCAAAATCGCGGGGGTAAAATGCTAATACGACGTTCTTTTCCTGATGCAATTCGCTTAATTGATGCGTTTCACCGGTTCCATCGGTTGCAATAAAATCTGGAGCAGGTTGCCCGACCTCTATTTTGGGTAGGACTTCCTTAAGCAGTGCGGCGACATCTTCACCGTGCGTTTTGACATTGACATCTGTATCAATGGCACGGATGTATCCCGCTTTATCAATGATGAAAGTTGCCCGTTTTGAGGCGTTGAAGCTTTCAATGATACCACTGTACTGATTGCTGACCTCAAATTCGGTGTCAGCTAAGAGTGAAAATCCGAATTTTTGCTCTGTTCTAAACCGCTTATGCGATTCAACACTATCAACGCTGACGCCGAAAAGGACACTTTCAGTTGCTTCTATCTCGCTCAAATTATCACGGAGCGAGCAAAGTTCAGCCGTTCACCCACCTGTAAAATCTTTTGGATAGAAAGCGAG
>JAPOOP010000506.1 GCA_026713385.1 Candidatus Poribacteria bacterium
GTCGGTCATCAGGGAGAATTTCGTGGAAAGAGAAGACGATGTTCAACTGATTCAGAGAACCTTATCGGGTGACGATGCGGCATTTGGTATCTTGCTCCAAAGATACCAGAAAAGCGTCCACGCGCTCGTCTGGCGAAAGATTGGGGATTTTCACATTGCTGAAGATATTACCCAAGACACCTTCCTTCAGGCATACAAAAAACTCTCAACGCTAAAGAATCACAATCAGTTTGCCGGATGGCTGTATGTCATCGCAGATCGACTTTGCATAGATTGGAGTCGCAAGAGAAGACTCACAACGCAATCGCTGGAGGACACACCTGTGGAAGAAATCGAGAGATCCTCTTATATACATCACGTATCGGAACAGCGGCAGACAGAGATTACCGAGTATCGCCATGAACTCGTCAAAAAACTGCTCGCAAAACTCCCAGAGAGTGAACGCACGGTGGTTACGCTCTACTATCTCGGCGAAATGACGACCAAAGAGATTGGGAAATTCCTGGGCGTGTCGGTGGATACCATTAAAAGTAGACTCCGTCGCGGGCGCAAGCGTTTGCAAGAGGATGAGGAACTGATGATCCAAGAAGTCTTCGGCGGCGTGCAAATACCGGCGAGTTTAGGCGAAAACGTCATGCGACAAGTCTCTGAGATTAATCCCGCGCCGGCACCGGCTCCTAAGCCGTTCCTCCCATGGATGGCTTTGGGTACAGTTACGCTTTTGATTGCTTTACTCCTCGGTGCGAGCAACCGATACCTCACCCGTTTCCAGAAGCCGTATAGTTTTGAAGCAGAATCTGAACCGACGGTTGAAATCGTCGAAGCACCTATCATCTTTGATATAGTAGCGGAACCTGCTGTGCGGAATCAAGTCGGAAGCGTTACCACTGCTGGGGAAATCAGAAGCATCGGCACACAAGTTTCTGATGTAACCTCAACATCTGCGGCTACAGAAAATTCTACCAAATTTTCTATAGCACACTGGCAGCAAGGGAACGGACCGCCAGGGGGCCCTATACGCAATATCTTCGCTACACCTGATGGAACCGTCTATGCCGTCATACAAACAGGAATATACAGATTAACGGCGGATGTAACCGCATGGACACGCGTTGACGTGAGTGTCCCGATTGGCGAATCTTTGATGCCAATGGCAGCGCATGGAGGGACGCTTTATATTGTTTCTACTGATGAGATATTTGCTTCAGACAACAGGGGTGAGACGTGGAGGACGCTCGGTCCCCGACCCGAGGGAGATGCAGTTGAACTCGTCATTGTGGATGCCGAACAAGCGTCGAGTTCACATGTACTTTTTACGATGTATCTCGCGCTGAGAGATAAAGGGATTTTCCAGTCCATAGATGGTGGCGCACACTGGCGTCCTCTGAACGACGGATTAACAGCGGAAAAGATTTCCGCAATGACTGCTATTGAAAAAACGGTGTTTGCGGGGACAGAGAACGGTCTCTACCGTCTCGATTCAGATGTTTGGAAAAAATTACCTTTGGATACATCGGGAGCTGTCTGTTCCTTGGCAGTCTCAGGGAGTAATCTTTATGTTGGGATAGGTCATAAGCTGGTAGTTAAATTAACCCCATCGGAGTCGCAGGGGATACAGCACGGAGATTCATATTTTGTCAAGATATTCCATTCGACTGACTTGGGTGCGTCGTGGACTGAAATAAGGCTTGGAAATAAACATCTTCGCAAAAATTCACGAACAGGTATAACGGTTTTAGCTACTGATAAAACGCTCTTGGCATTGAGTTCCACACAATCTCGCTCAACAGATGGCGGACAAACATGGACAGAGCTTGAAGGCGACCAGAATTTTACCAGGAGGAGCCGCCTTCCCGTTGTGATGGTCAACGAGAGAACATATTACAAGGCGAATCCAGGGGGCATTCACCGCACGACGGATGGCGGTGCATCATGGCATATATTTATGGATGGGTTGATCGGAACTCGTATAAGGGATCTCGTCGCGTTTAACAATACGTTATACGCACATACCGGTTATGACGTTTATCACTCAACGGATGCGGGCGTGTCTTGGAAAAAACTTTGGAATCATGAGCGGGAAACTGTCCTCAACATCCCCACTACCAGGATAATTTTGGTGCCAAAATTGATACCTGTTGGCGACATTCTTTATTCTCTTGCAGGTCCAGAAAGCGGAGTAGACAATGTGGGTATTTTCCGTTTATCGACGGATAGTGATATGCTAATTCCAGTTCGAGATGTCCCCATTTTTGATCGTAGAAAAATCGGCTATGAAAAATTTTATTATAAGTCAGAAGATCGAGAGTATATTCGTACATTTCGTCTGAGAACGGAGACTGCTGCGGCGAGTCGTGATACCTTTTATGTAGAATACGGAGGCGAGCTCTACAAATGGAAGATAGGTGATTCAGAATGGACAGGCACTGGGTTAGTAGACGATGGTTTTCAATATGATGGGACATTCGGATGGGGAAAGGGATTCAAATTAGCAGTTCTGGGAGAGACCGTCTATGTCGGCAAACGGAAGGGTGAGTTATTTCAGTCGCTTGATGAAGGGGAGAGTTGGAGAGACATCACATCGAGCCTGCCGCTCCACTTCACTCGCTTCAAAGATATGGTCTTTGTCGGGTCAACCCTTTACGTCGCAACAGATAATGGCGTTATGCTCTCCAAAACCGCGGAACATTGGCACGTGCTAACCGATAGTGCAGGCACGCGTCCCGTTATAAATAACTTTGCTGTAGATAGGAGCAAAGTTTATGGTATCGGTGATGCGGGTGTCTACCACTTGGATATCCGTAATCGATGGAGGCAAGTTTCTACAGAAGTGCCGGATGGACTTATTTCTCCCGCTATCACTAACGGTAGACTCTATGGTATCGTCGGCGGACAGGGTATATTTCATACGTCCCTGGTTTCCGAAGGACAATAGATAGATTTTTAGACGAAAAAGGAAATAAAAAATGATATACCGACAACTCCTCGCATGTTTCTTACTTATATTACTTCCGCTGAGTGCGAAAGCGTTTCCACCCGCTTCACCCGCAGGTGGAAACTATTTAGTCCTCGATGGGGTCGACGATCACGCCGTTTTAGATTTTGAAACTTTCGGTAGACCTTTACCCAACGGCACGGAAGAGTTCACCGTCGAAGCCTGGATATATCCCACCACACCGCCCGATAACGGGAACACATTATTGACGATACTCCATCAACAGGTGCATATGCTCATCGTGAACGATGATTTTCAACCGTGGTTAAATGAAGTGGCTAATCTGCTAAATATTGAGCCCCCGAAGGGGGACCTAATCTTGATAATGAATGCCTATATTGATGGAAAGTTTGGTTTGAGATTAGCTTCCCCAATCCCGCTTGCGCCGAATCAATGGCACCACGTCGCTTATCAGTCAAATGGGGATCAGACAACAATGATCGTCAATGATTTCGTAGCGATACGGCCACTCGCGGATCCTCTCGGACATGATAACGATCCTCGTGCTTTGCGTCCACTGGACTTCGTGCTTGGAGGGTTTGGAAAAATAATTGAGGTGCCTGGTGCTGCCAATTATGTTTCCTTTACTGGATATATTGATGAGGTCCGAATCTCAACGGAGGCTCGTTACGATGTTGAAAAAAAACACTTTATGCCAGACGGTAAGTTCAAAAATGACGCAAAGACAGCTGCGTTGTGGCATTTTGATGAACCGAGTGGAACACGGGAATTCTCAGACGCATCAGGCAATGCGTATCATCTAAAGGGTAAAAATGGCGCGAGAACCAGCATCCCACTTGCAGTCGAAGCAGAAGGAAAACTCACAACCACATGGGGACGACTTAAGCAATGAAACGGCTCTCTTTTACGTCAAGGAAATGGTATATTACCTCGTCTACGTCTTTTATCCTCCCATGGAGATAGGAGCAGACTAAAAAACCCACACAGCCATCTGTCCCGCACCGCGATTGCACCACGCATAATAGGGAATTGCCGTAACGTCTGTCCGCTTCAAACCTATTTTTGAACGTAGATAGAGGTTATCTCCCCAATCGGAGGCATCAAGCACTGTACCTGTACCATGGATGCGGGTAACACCGCCTAAGAGTTCACTGTCAAACGTTGCTTCTAAGGGAGCACCCTCTACCAGCGACAACGTCTGGAAAACGCCATCCGGATTGTCCACATCCTCAAAGCAGTAGACCAGAGGACCGCGGCGTAAAGCGTACCGTCCGAGATTTTCTTTAACAAGCGGATGTGCGTAAACACGCTCAATCGGCATGGCGAGTGTCAAGTTAACTGTGTCTTTTGCATGCCACTGTCGCGCAATTGAAAGGTACCCGTTAGCGTTCGTTTCTGGCGTGTGAACCGTCCCATTGACATGCACTTCAAAGCCATCACACCAAGCCGGGATGCGTAAATTCAATCCAAATGTTACAGGCGTTTCCGGTTCCACTGTTATCTTGACATCGCCTGACCATGGATAATCCGTTTCTTGAGTCACTTTCACCGAAACGTCTCCGGCGACAGTCGCGTCAGCG
Organism: Candidatus Poribacteria bacterium; assembly: GCA_026713385.1. Taxonomy (GTDB): domain Bacteria; phylum Poribacteria; class WGA-4E; order WGA-4E; family WGA-3G; genus WGA-3G. The sequence continues at coordinate 4,537 of JAPOOP010000506.1, forward strand.
GTGCCACCGATATAGAGGTTCACCCATACCCCTTCGTCCGATTCGGCATAAGCATACTGTCCGATGGATGCGAGAAGTCGCGCGATATTCGGCGGACAACAGGCACAGCCAAACCACTCGTGCCGATGTCGACCGCCATGGCTTGCGAGTGGGTTCTGATAGAAAAAGCCCGTGCCATCGAGAGAGATTCCAGAGAGCGCGCCGTTGTAGAGAGCCGTCTCTAATACATCAACAAAACGCGACTCACCTTGCAATAAGAACATTCGGTGTGCCCAAAATATCAGTCCGATAGACCCACATGTTTCAGCGTAGGCAGAGACGTTCGGCAACTCATAGTCGTTTGTGAAACCTTCGTTGTGTCCAGAAGGACCCACACCGCCGGTGACATATAAGCGTTTCTCTGTTACGTTTCGCCACAGTGCTTCCAAGGCGTTTGTAATTGTGGTATCGCCTGTTTGGTATGCGATGTCGGCGGCGGCGCTGTAAAGATACATCGCACGCACGGCGTGTCCAACACATTCTGTCTGTTCTTGTATTGGGAGATGTGCTTGTGCGTAATGCCCCTCAAATTTCCCCTCGCGTGTGAAGTGGTGTTGATACGCGTCAAGCCCACCCGGAATGTCAGGGTTCTCTAATTCCTTCTCAAAGACCGACGGAGAATGACCACGTCGGGTAACAAAATATTCCGCGAGTGCCGAGTAGCGTGCTTCGCCTGTAACGCCCGCCAACTTCACGAGAGCGAGTTCAATGCCTTCATGCCCAGGGAGCCCGTCTTGCTTGCCGGGACCAAAGATGCTGTCGATTAGATCCGCGAATCTGCATGCAACGTCAAGCAGGATGCTCTTTCCAGTGGCTTGATAATGTACGACGGCTGCTTCAAACAAATGTCCAGCACAGTAGAGTTCGTGCATGATGCCGAGGTTTTGCCATCGCTTCGTCGGCTCGACCAGTGTGAAATAGGAATTCAGGTAACCGTCAGGCTGTTGGCTCGCGGCGATCTTTGCGATAACCTCATCGAGATCCGATTCCCATTCTGGATTCGGATGTGTCTGAAGCGTATACGATGCCGCCTCCACCCATTTGTGGACATCGGAATCGTTGAAGAAAATACCTTCAAATTCTCCGGACATCAAGCCAGCGGCTTTCGCGAAATTATCGATTCTACCTGTTGTTTGGCACTGTACCAATTCGTGTGGGATCGTTACCTCAGAATTTGTCCGCTGCCGAGGTGCCCAAAACCGGTCGTTAATTGTAACAGCCGTGAACGGAAGAGCTCTCAAAATTCTATCCTCATTCTATACGGGTTATCAGTTATCGATTTTCAGATGGATGGTTATCGGTGGGCATTGCTACGCAATACTTTCAGTTATCGGTTACAGTTACAAGAGGGGTTTTGCTTGGGTGTTTCCCTTGTTACAACGAAAACCTCTTCACCGATGACCGAAAGGTTTTTCGTAGAAAAATCGCACTGACAACTGATAACCACTTAGCGACTTCTTACGCTAATCCCTTGGAACGCTTCTGTAGGTAAGTATCTCCCTAACACGTTCTGAACGTCTATGTCCGAGAGTTGTTGTGGTGTGATTAAAACACATTTGTTCCGTGAAGTCTTGCTCCAAGATGCCTCAAAATCCGTGTAACTCAATCGGCGTTTAGCCGAGCTATTCGGATTTTGGAGTGATACTTCGCCCAGTTGGTCGTTGTAATCAGGCAACGATAAAATTTCCGGACTGCGTCCTTGGAATTGAACCATCACAATGGGGGGCCACCCTTTCGCAATAAATGCCTTTAAGACATCGAGCGAACAGTTGGAAATAATAGCGACATGCTGCACTGTGCCACGGGTCGTCGCATAAAAATCATCAAGTCCACCTCGGCTACCGACGCGCGGCGGTTCTTTGAAGGCGTTTCTGACATAGGGTAGTCTTTGTAACTGGATCGTGGCACTTTCAGGTAAGCTAACTTGACTCTGTTCGGATTGTGGTCTCGTGTTCCTCTCGGCAGCGGCAAGTGCCGTTTCAGGGATGTGGTACTGCCCCTGAGGTGGCGGACCACAGTTTATTGCCAGAAGCACGAACACAAGCGACGCAACACAAGCGCACACCGTTGAATATGACGAACCGATGCGTAATTCTTGACGAAATTCTCTTAAATAAGATAGATAATGTTTCATGGTTCATTCCTCCTTGCATATAGAAACGGTTTGCGTGAGAGATGGTTTACACGTCGTTCTTAGTCGATTTTGACTGCAACTTCCCGTTTTTCTTTCCACGATTCCACAATAGCTTCAGTAATGCGTAACGCTTGCAAACCATCTCTCCCCGTTGGGGCAGGCGGACGGTCGGCGAGTAAGTCATCGACGAGGGCAGCCACCCGTAAGGCGAATGTTCCATCAAAAGCAAGTTGTTCCTCTCTAAAAATGGAGGGACGATATTCTTCGACGACCTGATTGTTCCGTCTCATCAAAGTTGCGCGTGTGAGGACATTATCAACGACGATTTCGCCATCGGAACCGCAGATTTCGAGTCGCTCAATCGGATGAATGAAATCGCTGTCCCAACTTGCCATCAACGTAGCGACGGCTTCTGTTTCATAACGGAAAGAGATAGCCATGCTGGTATAACATGCATCTTCACCGTCACGCGCTTCATGTTGCCGAGGCTTCGCCATTTGCACGCAAACAGCAACAATTTCGCCGCCAAACCATCGAAGCAGGTCAATAGCATGGGTTTCCAGCTCATAGAGCAAGTAATATTCGCCTTTCCACGTTGAAGCGGGGCCACCTTGAGATAATTTCATATCCAAGTAGTAAGTCTGACCGATAGCACCGGCATCAAACCACTTCCGTGCTTGGACATATCCAGGAGCAAACCGACGATTGTAATCTATAGCAAGGTAGACTTCTTTTTCGTCTGCCTTCGTGACCATTTTTTCTGCTTCATCGATGTAAAGTGACAACGGTTTTTCAGAGATAACATGTTTCCCAGCTTCCAGACATTCCATTACCGGTTCAAAGTGCAGGTAATCAGCGGTTACAACGTCTACGAGGTCGCACTCTTCATTCGCAAGCATCTCTTTGATGGAGGGGTACCACTTCGCGATGCCGAGTTCTTCAGCACGCGTCTTCGCTTTAGCAGTGTCTATATCGCATACTGCCACTAATTCCGCACCCGGATGCTGAAGATACCCCAGTTGATGACGATGCCCGATGCCACCGCACCCAACTGCTGCTACTTTCAGTTTCCCTGCCATGATTGTTTTCTCCTTTACGCGCTGGAGCGCGTCGTGAGCAAAGTGTGCTCCTACCACAGTTCTGATGAAGACTGACAACCTTCTGGTCAAAATTTTTCTTCTGTTTGTTGTATGGGCTTACAAATTTGACCCAAACATATAATATACAATGCAAAAAAAAATAACAAGGGAAAATTTTCCTTAGGTTCCCTTAAACCAAAACGCGGAGATTTGTATAAAGTGGTGTTCTGAGGACAGCAACTCTGCTCCATCACTGCAGGGTTTTAATGCCATCGGTGTATCGCTAATTATGGGCGCAATGTAGGTGGACGTGCGTTTGGCAAGGGACCTCAGAAGAGAATCTGACCTGCAAAGGAGTAAGAGGTGAAGAGAAATAATTTTACGCATATCTTCCGTGTAGAATTAGGCTTTTGGCAGAGCATACATACCCCGGCGCACCTTCACAATTTCACCTCTATCTACAAGACGCTTGAGTTCATTTTTTACGGCTCCTGGATGTCCTTCAATAGCCGCAGTGAGTTCCGTTGTCGTTTTCTCACCACCTTCAAGGAGGGCTCGGATCTGATCGTGGAAGGGAATGCGTTGGATTTTCCCGCCCCGCAACTTCATTAACACGCGGTTCGCTTGGCTCTTTGAGATTCCTAAAACCTGTTCCACGTTTTCTCTCTCGGATTCCGATGTGAGATTGTCTCGTTCTCTCTCAAAACGCTGGCGTTCGGCTATCACATCAGGGAGTTTGTCCAGTCCACCGGCGACCTCAAAATCTTCCCAGTCAAAAAGAAGTGTTTCAGGTCTATCGGTGATGTCGGGCAATGGGATACCCGTGAGCAGGACGACTTTCTTGTTTGGTAAGCGGCTCAACCCCATTCGCCCTATAATCTCTGTGTATAGGTGTGTAGTCTGTCTTTCATGAATACTTTGAACGCGTTCATCTTTATAGTCGCAATACTCGATGTCTCCTTCATAACAGAGTGGCTTTTCATCGTTTCCAAACAAAATCTGTGATCGCCGCCAAATGAGACCGGGGGACCAGTAGGGGGCACCGACTATCCAAATCACGTCTACCGTTTCAAAAGAGATGTCTAACGCTTTTATCTTTTTGAAACCTGTCGCGAAAAGGACGTTCTTCTTTGCTACAATATTCTGCAAATGCCGCAGTATTGGTGCACTGGTAATAATCGCATGCTTAACGTTCGGGTCCCGCTCAATTTCTGCTTGGATACCGAGAAAAAAGCGTTGCCCCGTTTTGGATATGCCGAGAATGTCCCAGTCGGTGTCGTAATTTAAAATTTCTTGTCGTGGATAAATGCCTGTGCGAAGCTGAAAAACTTGGTTCCCCGCAACCCACGCTGTGGGTTTAATGTGGGCGACTTCAATTTTCTCATCTGGGAATACTCTGTGGAGATCTCGCTCGGAGAGCGTTGACGACATAAACAGAAAGCGTTTGACCCTCGGATGCAACACCGATGGCACCGAAAACTGGAGGTGTTTTCCAGTCCACAACATCGGTGCGTCGGCATCTCGCGTGTAGTGTGCAAAGAAACGTTTGAGTTGATGCCAAAACGTCCAGTTTGGGTCCGAATAGGCTGTCGGGAATGTCCGAATACTGTTTACGGTTGATGTGTCCAAGATGCCCAAGGCAATGGCTTGTGTGACCGACATCGGTATTTTCACGTCTTTGTTCAGCTCCGAGCAGTCGCAGTCAAACACTGGCAGTCCTTTTGCTCTGAGTCGATCCGCGGCATCGGTATCCAAAGGAATGTAAGCGGAAACATCACCCTCAAACTCGATAGTAAAGCGCGCCAACTCTTTTCCAGTTTCATTATCAAACATCCCGCGCTTCTCCACTTTGCCCGAAATATTGATTTGGCACATCTGTTGGACAAGTTTTTCTTCCTGTCGCTCAAATACCTGCCTCACTGTGCGGATCCGCCTGACAGCATTCTCATCAAGTGCGCCTTTGGTTTCTAATGCGTGTAGGAGGGCACTGGCGAAGTTACCTAAGGAACTCTCTCGCCAGTTCACACGCCACTCTTCCAATGTGTTTCTTGATATAGCACATTTGACAAATAGCTGTTGTGCTGTTACTTCATCAATAATACAGAGCCGTTCTGTGTCGTCTGTCAGTTCAAATATTTCTTCTGTCCTTCTTGAGTGTCGTGGATCCAAAAATAGTCTGGCTGGATTAAATATCTGTGCTTTGGCGCGTTGCAAAGTAATGGGTTGCGATAAATAACCACGTTGCTGACACTCCGTATAGACGGGGCACTGCGGACAGATACTTTCATTTGGGTTTCCACCCTTTTTTTCAAGCGCATCGCACCGCTCCGCGTCCTCACAGACATTACCGTGTTGGAATGGGTTCGCCATCCGAACCTCAGCGGGTATATCTTTTACCTGCTTCCATAAGTACAGCCGATTCTTCCAACGTGCGACCGATGGCGCGTTTCGCTTTTGAAAGCGTCGTTCTGCTTCTTCTGTCGTTGTATGTCTCTGGTTTAAGCGAATCGCACCGCCATTGAGGACGTAGGACTCTGTTGCGTAGCTTTTTCCTGCCCCTATTTCGGCGATAAGTCCAAGAATGCGAGCATCTCGATTGAAAACACGCTGCATCTGAGCGGCATTTTCTTCAAGTGTCCCGTAAACCATATTTTTGTTTTCCTGCTTGCGCAGCACCGGAGACGGGCGTTTTATCGCTAAAGGACTCAGCTTTCCTTCCCGAACCGCAAGCACTTTATCCGTTACAGGCAGTCCAGTAGCCGGTATCGGGGGCAGAATGCCGGTATCGTCCCAGATATCTGTTATGAGCGTAGTTTCCATCGGCAATCCTGTATGAGGTGTAGAGGCACGGACCCACAAACCGTCTTCATCCTCCCATAGCAGTATGTGTGTGGTGGTTTCACCGCTGTCGGGTAATGACCAATGGTGAATCCTGTTTTCTCGTCGGATATAAGAAAACCCGCGCTTCAAAAATGCCTGCCTCGCGAGATTCAGATTATGCGAACCGAGGGAGGCAGGCACAACAGATGCAACTTCGGTGGGTTCCAATTTCTGTTCGCTTGGTGCTGCAGGTTGGTGAAGCGTGTCACGAAGCACATCAATAAAGGCAAAGAGAACCTCTTTGGCAATGATAGGTGGGTTTGACAGATTTCCAAGCAAGATCTCGTAGCGGGCATCCCAGCGGCTATAGCCGGCTTCACCCAGGATTTCGAGATAAACGTCGCGGTGATACAGATTTTCTGAGATCGATGCGTCTTTGTAGATATATTGCTTCGCCTCGCGAGTATTCGGATGGAGATAATTCAAAACTCTGCAGGAAAAACGCAACCCACCTGACTTTGTCATCGTCAATAGTGGATTCGCCACGGCGTTGATGAGTGACTCAATACAGGCTAAAACAGCATCGGGAGCAGTGCAGATAGCATCATACGTAAAATCAATATCGTGCCATTGCGCTTCATCACGTTCGGAAGGCGTTCCAGTATACACCTGTATTCCCCATGATTTGTGCCATAGTGCGTTCTCCCAGTCTTCTATGCTCTGGCGTTTCAAAAACCGTTCACCCCCAAAAAACCTTGGACCGTGGTCGTGCTCAGGTGCGCGTCCTATCGGCATGAAGGAGATGTCCGCATGCTCAAGTTCATAGAGCCTTACAGGATATTTCCACGCGCAATGGACCGTGAAGTGATAAGGCAAACCTTTGTATAATGCAGGCGTTACCACGGTTTTCCGCTGTCGAAGCGGCTTTTCGTGTCGTTGGTGACAGCGTTGAATGATGTGTTTCAAAGAATTCATAGTCAGCCCATAAGAGCGTGGCATTTGATTGTTTCTTCTCATCTTCACACCTCTAACAAGGTTTTTTTTACTTGATAGTTATCCATAAGCAACATCGTGAAATTGAGTGCACTTTGATATCACGCTGGTCCTGTGGTGAAAAGTATATATTGAATATTACCACAATTCCGCTTTCTGATTCAAGTTTTTTACATTTTATATTTATAAGGGAAATATGGCTTTCCTGTAGGATGGAGGTCTTAAGCGATGCCTTGTGTATCGCGATCCTTGTGCGGTTTCAGAAAGGAAGGCTATAGATGCCGTGAGGCTAAAACAGGGCTATTGCGAAAGTAGTGGTTTTTATGTTATACTGTCTCTCATCACATTTCGGAGGAGGGTACATCGAGATGAACTGTCCGCGCTGCAAACGGGAAGATGCTGTCAAAAATGGGAAAGCAAGGGAACGCCAACGCTATAAATGTAAATCTTGTGGATTTCAATTTACACGACTTACCTCCCGTGGAAGACCGCCATGGCAGAGAGCCTTGGCAGTGTTCCTATACTGTCGTGGGATTTCTATAAGCGAAATCGCGCGAATGTTTTCTGTATCACCGAGTACCGTCTTCAAATGGATTCGGAAATTTGGCACACCCCTCGGACCTACACCTGAATCCGATACAGATGGCGCGGTTCTTTTGGACGACGCTGAAATATCACAGTATCTGAAAACGCAAAGCGAGAGTCACGAATCTGGAAAGATTTTTGTCGTCATACCGGAAGATGTGTCATCTGAGAATGTAGTCGTCGGGATCAAGCGGGATTGACTCCCATCCTAAAATGCCCAAAACTGCAAACCACAGTGTCTTCTCGCAATTCAGATAGGACTTACGCATTCCGTCTTAAAGTCCCCCTGATAAGGGGCGGGGAATGCCATAAGGCATTCATACCGTTGATTCTTTAGGGGGTTTAAAGGGCTAAAATTACCGCTTTTTGCGTCTAAATAACTGATATTCGCTGAATTTGCGTAAGTCCTCTCAGATTTAGAAGACAGAGGCTATATCTCTACACTAAAGCATGGAGATATAGCCTCTGAAGATTTTGATAAATACCCGTCCTCACAATTCAATTTGCCTTGACAATCTCGGCAATCTATTTTAAAATAACGCATAGGAGGCTATGAGAATTTATGAAAACCCGACTTTTAACGGCAAGTTTTGGCTTACCGGATATGTCGAAACTTGACCAAATTATTAAGTATAGTGCCAGTATATGTTTGCTAATGCTTTTTTTCGGTGGTGTCGCAGTTGCAGAGGATTCGTTCGGTGACCCCTTTGAGAAGGGAAAATTACAGAACCCAAACTGGAAATGGCAAAACGAACCCCCCAAATGGGATGTCGGCGATACCCGTGAGGATTTTCTGTTTATTGACAGTGAACCCAACCGAAATCTCTGGGCGACCGACCAATCACATTTCCTGTACCAGGAAACCGACACAGATATATTTGATGTCGAGACTCACTTCTTCGCCAGATGGGATACCAGTTCGGGGGTCAATGGACTCGTCGTGAAAAGTCCGAAGGACGATAATTGGGTAACCATCAAATTTTGGTCACGAGATGCGGCAGCAAAGGGGCAAATCCAATATCAGACGAAGCAGAATGAAGGTGGTGGTGGCCTCACCGGAAACGCTGGGTTCACCCCTGAATTCGGAGAAACTGAATTGTTCCTCCGACTCGCCAAAGATGCGGATGAGTATAGTGCTTGGTATAAAACGAAGGAAAATGAAGATTGGATCGAGATCGGCGTAACCGAATTTGAACTCACGCCACCCTTATGGCTCGGTGTTTATGCCGGTGTCGCAGATCCCACAGGGAGTCTTGAGGTAGACTACGAATACTTCAATGATAACCTAAATCCGTTCCCTGTTGAACCCGGTGGAAAAGCTACAACAACTTGGGCAGCCGTGAAAACCCAATATTGAGGATGGACACCCTTATGCAGTACCGTCTGATGATTTTTTTGATGTTCTTTGGTGTTTCTACCTTAGCAGCGTCGACCTTCACCGATGTCAGTCTCACTGCGAATGTCTATCAACGTGAAATTCCTGTTGATGCGGAATCCGGGGCTTGGATCGGTCCCGGTACCGCCGCTGCGGATTATGATAACGATGGTTGCTGGATTGATATCTTTGTCGTTGGCGATGGAGGCTTACCCAACGCACTTTACCGCAATAATGGCGATGGCACTTTCACAGACGAAGCCGCCAGAGCGGGAGTCGCAAACACGCCGAGAGGACGCGGATGCGTCTGGTTTGACTACAACAATGACGGATGGCGCGATCTCTATGTAACCTGTGCCGGTCCTAACTTCCTCTTTCAAAACAACGGCGATGGCACCTTCACGGACGTGACGCAGCAAGCAGGTGTTGGAGACGAGAAACACGGCACGGGTCCCGTAATCGCCGATTATGACCACGATGGATGGCTCGATATCTACATCGCTAATTGGGGACGATCGCCATCCCTCCTAAACCCAAATCCCGCCCCTAAAACCAATGTTCTCTACCGAAACCGAGGCGACGGCACTTTTGAAGAAACCACCGATGCCGCTGGCGTCGCTGACGACGGTATCGCTTGGGGAGCAATCTTCTTTGACTACGATGCTGATACATGGGCAGACCTCTTCGTTGCAAATGACCATGGACCCGACAAACTCTATAAGAACAACGGTGATGGCACTTTTGCAGATGTTTCAGAGCAATCCGGTATCGTGACCGAAGTCAACGGAAGACCGACAGGTGCGATGGGGCTTTGTGTCGGAGACTATGATAATGATACGGATCTGGATTTCTTCATCACGAATTACGATGCGGATCTCCTCTGGCGCAATAACGGTGATGGCACCTTCACGAATGTCGCTGAAGCTGTTGGAGTCGCAAACGAGGGGGTGGGGTGGTATGCCAGTTTCATTGACTATGACAACGACGGTTGGCGTGACCTTTATGTTGTCAATGGCGATGTTGATAACTCGCAGAAAACCAATCGGAATCGCCTCTATCACAATCGGAACGGGCAATTTGTAGACCGCGCCGATGCCCTCAACGTCAGCGTTGATGCTGTCGGGCGTGGCGCAACCGCCGGTGATTTTGATAACGATGGTGATATCGATTTTTACGTCGTCAATAACACAGGTAATACGCTCCTACAAAACGATGTCGATTCTGTCAATCGACACATAAAAATTCGATTGCGCGGAACAAAGAGCAATCGCGATGGAATCGGCACACGGGTATCAGTGGTTATAGGTGGCCGTGTTCAGGTACAGGAGTTAATCTGCGGGACCGGCTTTTTAGGCAGTGATAGTTTAGAACTGGAATTCGGTCTCTCTTCTCATCAATCGCTCGATTCCGTTACCTTAGCCTGGCCCTCAGGTCTTGTTGAAACTTACCACCATCTCGACTATGATGCGGATGTCCTTACTTTTACCGAAGCCGAAAACGTAGCGGTAGCTGTTGAATCCGTTGGGAAACAGAGCACGACATGGGGCAAGATAAAAACTGCCGAAGTCTTTCAAAATTACCCCAATCCATTTAATCCGGAAACGTGGATTCCCTATCGGCTTTTCGAGTCCGCTGATGTTCAGATCACAATCTATGCACAGAACGGTGAATTGATTCGGGACTTTGACCTCGGACAGCAGTCTCATGGTGAAAAAACGCTTTATTGGGATGGTAAAAATCGAAACGGGGAAACCGTAGCCAGTGGCATCTATTTCTACCAGTTTCGGGCAGGCGATACACAAAGCGTTCGGAAGATGTGGCTACTGAAATAGGTTTTCAAGATAGAAGGTTCTCGTTATGGAAAACATATTTTTGAGATGGTGGGGATGCGGCGCATTTGACGTACGATTTGGAGACATCAATATCGCTTTCGATCCATATCTGTTCGATCAGAACTTAGCAGATGCCGAACCGATATACGACTATATCTTCATATCCCACGAACACTTCGACCACTGCCACCCGGTAACCTTACAGAAATTGTGTTGTGGTGA
>JAPOOP010000454.1 GCA_026713385.1 Candidatus Poribacteria bacterium
AGTGGATTGGGGAGATCATGGGAGACTCGCAAGTTGAACAGAGTTCGCAAGATTGTGTAGTCTATTAACACATCTTCCAAAGCCTGATGGGAGACTTCAGCGATTTTCTGGGCGAATCTAATTTGTAATATCAAAAAGTCCTTCGCGTATTGTATCAGAATTCTACCTCGTTCTGTTCAACCGACCGTTTTATCCTTTCGTTGATGTATGATGACACGATTGCCATCGGGGTCTTCGATAATTGCCCAAAAACATACAGCGGATTCACCTAAAGATGAGTGGATATGAATTCCTGATTGTTCTAATTCTTCTAAAGCAGCCTTCGCATCCTTAACAGCAAGCGCGACCATTCCGCCACCGGGTTGTGTGAAACGGTCGCCCTGCCCTAATACCAACGTGCCGGGATTTATCTCGAATTCTGCCCATGTCCCTTCATGCACCAAACATGCCAGTGGAATCCCAAGCATATCGCGATAAAAGGTGAGCGATTTCTGCATATCGCTCACCGCAAAGAAAGTAAAGTCGATACCTAATACATTCACAACTGCAGTCTCCTCCACTCGCCCCTACAATAATGGTGTACTAAGCGGCAAGGGTTTGGATGGGATATTCGCTATCGTGTTCGGGGGCTGTCCAGAACGGATGCCAATCTCTGGCTCGATCCTTTCCGATGTAAAGCGTCTTTCCGATAACCGCCCACGCTGTTCCATTGGCTGCAAACGCGATATAGCCGGTGCTAATCCGATCAGTGGATTCTGCGAGCTGATCGTTGAGTTGCGTCCACGTCGCACCGCCGTTCTCCGAACGACAGAGCCAAGCACCACCGCCTCTGGGTCCGTTCTGGACTGTGGCGATCAATAGGTCCGGGTTTGCTGAATGCACAGCAATAGCCGTGCCATAGCGACGCGGCAACCCTTCGATCCGATTCTCCCAAGAGTGCCCACGGTCGGCACTGACATAAACACCGTTTTGCGTGTTCGCATAAACTCGATTATCGTCTGCAGGACACGTAGCGACTTGGTGTACATCTTTATGAAGTTCTGGCGTGACAGGTTCCCAAGAGATTCCTTCATCGTTGGAACGCATGATACTTCCGACGTGGATATCTGCGTAACAAAAGCCATCTTGGGTTTTGGCAAAAGTCCGTACAGCTGGTGGTCCGCCCCACGGCGTATACCAATCTTTCCGACATTCTAATTCGTCAAACGCGACAATCCGTTCTGCCGGTCCTTCTTCTCCAATAAGACGATAGACATAAGCACCCTCATCTGTTCCGATGAGCAATGTCAACGGATTCTCACGAACAACGAGCAACGAAGCGATTGGATCCTCTATACCTGTTGGGATTCGTTTCTCACCATCTTCCGATAAAACCAGTAGCGTCCCATCCGACAGGGTAGATACCACGGCTTTGCCGCTTGACAGTGAAACCATTGCACCATGAGGTGCCATTCCGCCGAGAGTGCCTTCATAGACGAGGGTGGGTTCACTATTTCCATCATCTCCAACGGCATAGATAGCGTTGTAAGTTGCGATAAACATTACGTTTTCTCCTTTACATCGTTTACCTCTCCATAGGTCTTTAGAGAAAGTGTTATCATTGAAATATTAGCATATTTTTGGATTCTATCCTAATTTTTATGTCGATTAGAGTAAGGATAAAATGTGACCAAAACCTCTCCAATTAAGGCACATCTTGTGAGAATAGCGAAAAGACGATGGTATCCGAAACCCTTCCCTCGCTCGAAGAACTATTTTTTACTCTTTTCTTCTCAGAGGGATTGAGTTTTTCAGCGACTCGGGCGCTCGCGATGTTGTCGATTGAAGTCACCACATCAATACGTTTGAGTCGAAGATGCTCGAATCCAAAGCGAACAAGAAGTTTGGAGGCAGCAGTTGCCACACCTTGCCGTGTTCGAGAGGTTCTGACCCAATACCCAAGGTTTGCTGTTTGGTCAACCCAATTGACTTGGTCCAAGCCACACCCACCCAGAACACTACCGGTTCCTACATCGGTAATGGCAAAGTGATATTCGCTTTGTTGTTCCCAGAGTTTTGGGACCGTTTTTTCAATCCACATCCGTGTTTCTTTGATTGAGTACTCTTGATGAAGCCACGGTAGATGACGCGATACCTCTGCAATTGACTCCCGCGCAGCCTCAAAACAAGCGTGAACGTCGCTGGGTTGGTAGGTCCGAATAGCGATTGTTCCATCGCTGAATTCTGTTGGAGTCTGCATAGTGACTGTCATTCGTGTAACCTTTTCGTTAGCAAGAGTAGGTTAGGTGAAAGTTTGACTATTGACGTTTTTTTCGAGAACTCACATCTAACAGCGCCTGATAAAATTATAATTGCGTAAGTCCTGCTACAAACAATACGGTCTCTCTGTTAGGCATGTAGCATTTTCATGAATATGTCGGGACTCGAAAAGTCTTCAACCCAAAATTTGCACTTTCCCTTTAACCGTTTTCCGACTCCTATGAAATGCCATCCCAATTCTTTGGTCGCCTGCATATCCCATTCGGCATCGCCTATATATACGATGCGATGGAAGCAATTCCCCAACGCAAATAAGCATTTCTGCATGATTACTACGCGCTCGTCTCCGTCATCACTGGAGGTCAGAACCGTATTCTTCAAGTTAAATCCTGCGTGCCGAAGTTTCATTTTCGCGGTGTGTCTCCAACCCCCTGTTGCGAATCCAACTTCATAGCCATCTGAGGTGAGGAGTTTGTCTATCAGGTGAATAGCCCCTTCCTTTGGACGGCATTCGCCACCGTTTTGAAGATGCTGTCTAATCAATTCGCCGAATTTCGTGCGGACTTCCTTAATTTGCTCCTTTTCCTGAATCTTATTCTCTGCCATGATTTGTCGCAAACTACCTGTATCGGTCACGTTTTTGTATTTGCTCCAATCATCATGGATATAAACTTCACCCAAGACTTCTTTTATGGCGGAGATGTAGCAGGCATCATCGAAACCAAAGCTTTCGACAAGGGTGCCGTCGATATCAAATATTGTCGCAATCATTTGTTATAATTCCTGTTCTTCGTTCTCGTCTATGGTCGGTGCTGACGGCAATCTTGGTGGAAAAATAAGAGAATCAGTTATCGATAATTGTTGATAGGTTTTCAGGACCTCTTGCAACTGATTGTAGAATCGCTCGCATTCTTCTTTCGTGCCGAGCAACTCTATGCTGGGCGAATTTGACAGATTAATATGCAACTCGTACGAACGATGCCTCCCTTTGATTATCTGAATCTGGTGTACATACTGAATATTCACCATCCCTCGGTAGGAAGAGTTATACTTCCCATCTTGGTTGATGATCTCAATAAACATCGTGAATCTCCTTTAGGTTTTTGTGACGTAAATAATAGATAATTGCGACCTATTCTTTTGCCTCAACATCCGTGAGGAGTTCTCGTCCGTTCAACGGCTGGACGGGCCGGTTGTTATCATGGATAATCGCTTTAAATGCATCAATTTGCGCTGCAGACATCTCGACCGGTGTCGTCAGCACAAACCATTTGACATCTTCTGAACACGGTGGTGTCGTCAGTGAACCGTCGTAGCGATAGGTATTGGGAAGAGAATGCGGCGACGCGTCGGTTATCTGTCCGTTTGGGGACAACATCCTATTAAGATCGAGGGTGCTCTCCTCAACGCGTCGCGCTTCACCTGGGACCGTAGGCAAATGGCTCCAGACAGAATCAAATGCGGCGTTGGGACTGCCCTGCTCGATCAGCAATCCAACGACTGCCAAGCTGCCCTCCTCACTTTTGTGAACAAGGTGCATCTCCATGTCAAACTGTTTACCTGCCACCGTATGTTCGCTCGGTGCGTGGAAATGGAATTGGAGTAACGGGTGCCGCGTGTCATCGACCTGAATCCAACTCCCTTCAGGGCATGCGACCTCGATCGTATGACCAGTGTTACGGATGTCTATACCTGTTGTCAAAGGGTACTCGTAGATAATAGGTGAGAATTTTACGCGTGTCGGATTCACAAGATCAATTGGGGATTGGTGTCTCCCTTCGGCGCAAAGGATATATTCCTTGCTGAGTTTTCCCCAAACGTCCGGTCCATTTTCCGTTTCGTAGCCCCATTCCACCTTTTCAGTATCGGCGGAAATCTTCTTTTCGTTCATACAACATATCATACAGATACAAATGAGGAGACCGTGAATCAAAAGTACTGTGTAGGTGCGTGGCTTTGTCCAGTTATTCATCAACTTGCCTCCAGTGTCCTTTCTATAATAGGACTTACGCAATTTCCTATGAGTATCCACGGCCCGCACACCGCTGGCGAGGTTTCAAACCTCGCCAGCAAAGGGGGCTGCGTAAGTCCTGTATAATTTTCAAATTGGTTCATCCATAAGCCATTTCTGGGTGTTTCCCCAGAACACGGAGTAGGCGTTCATCGGCACCTTCTAAGACGTAATCGGGCATACGGTAGTTTAGATAGGGCCAGAACCGCTGTGCAACAAAGCGTTGCCCGTAGACTTGGTGGAATAGGTATCGGATCCGATCTGATTGATTTGGTGCTCCTCGATGCCAAGTCTGTCCATTGAGTAGGTAGAGGTCCCCTGCTTTCATAAGGAGTGAAACAGGTGCTTTGCCATTGAAAGTTGGGTGTTCTGGGTCATCGGGTTGTCGTCCAGAGTAGTGACTACCGGGAACGAATTGGGATGGACCGTATTTAACATCATCTTGGTCGGTCAGAGCGATTTGCACGGACATACGGAGCACAGGCATCCGTAGTCTTGGGTCATGGCGTTCCATCTTTGGCGTGATCGGAAATTCCACGCCATCATCAATGTGGAACCGGTTGATTCCTAAATCCTTCCGATTGAGAATACACCCTTGAGCGATACAGTGGCAATGCTCACCTAATACATTTTCAGCGATGCTAATAATCGGTTCACGCACCAGCAGGTCACGGAACATGAGGTCACATTCAAAAAGGCGATGCACCACGATAGGGTCTTTACCATCTGGTGTCCGAGTGGCTTTGACATTGCGCATCTGCATAAAGTAAGGCTCGGCGAAGATTTCGTCGACGCGATCAACGATCCGTTCGCACTCTTCGCGTGAGAGCACATTTCTGACAATCGTCACGCCGTTTTGATAGAAATCCTCCAAGATAGCGTTCAAGGAGTCTGGAGGTAGAAGTTCAGCCGGAAGTGCTTGTTCTTTGGTTTCCATTGTTATGGATCCTAATGTGTAGGTTGGGTTGGATGGTTCCTACGTCCTATTCATGCTCCATAGAGAGGCTACACTAAAACAAAGGAAACTGCCTGCCTGTCACAAACCGGACGTGCAGGCAGTTCTGTCAATTTCTCGATTCCTATTTACAACGCGAAGGTCTTCTCATCATCGAGAGCCATCAGTGCGAACCATGTATTGATGTCCGTACGCTCTGGAGCAATCCGGCTGATCATCTTCGCCATTAGTGCCTTGTAGCGTTCATCTGTAGGACCCATCTGGATCATTCTTTCGTTGTAGGCTTCGATATCCGCTTCGCTTTTGGGATGGTTTGTCTTCAACCACGTTTCAAAGTCTGCATCGGTTGACAATGTTTTCAGTGCCTCAGTAAATTCTGCGGCAGAGATCCCTAAAAAAGCGAGTGTCGCCCGATCAATTCCTGAATCCTCACCATAAAAATAGGCACCGAGTGTGTTGCTATTAGACGCGCGACCTTTGTCAATCAACCGTGCGAGTTGAACCATGCCGTAGACATCGGTGTTGTAGGGACTCCGTGGCGCGCGGCGATTGAGGTCAACGATACCGAAACTCAACTGATCGTCCACGTCCTGAAGTGCTACCCACGTGGTAATGTCTGTGCGGGTCGGATCTACTTCTTGGCATCGCGCTTCAAACCGTTCCCGTGTTGCTTCATTGGGTCCATAGTTTACCAACGTTTCGTTGAATTCATCGATCTCGTCCTGCGATTTACCGCAGTTTTCCAGGACCCACGCACCGAGTTCGAGATTATTCGGGTTGTTGACTGCTGCTTCCTGAAAATCCGTGGCTGAAATACCGAGGAATGCTAAAATGCGTACATCTTGCCCGGAATTGTCCCCGTATAGGTACTCACCGATTTTGCCTGCCCGTTCTGCTCGTGCTTTGTCTGTCATCCGTGCGACACCACAGATGCCAGCGACATCTTTAGAGCGAGCACTGCGTGGCGGTCCGGCAATCAGGTCGACCTGCCAGAAACTCCCCCAATCGTCAAGCTCCATCGACTGCAATACTGTCGTAATATCGGTTCGTCCTGGGGCAAAGCGAGCGAGTCGGTCCTTCAAACGCTGTTTGTGTCCTTCCGTGTCAGGCAGTTGGCTGAGGGCGGCATCGTTAAACTCGGCAATCTCTGCTGCCGTCTTTCCACTTGTTTCAAGCACCCAATGCCCGAGTGCCGCATCGTCGTATTCGTCAGCTGCTTCAGCGTAAGCATCGTCGGAAATCCCTAAAAACGTTAAGACGCGCTGATCCAAACCAGAACTCTCACCGTAGATATAATCACCGAGAGTTTCCTCGTTATGCGCGCGTGCCTTGTCTGTCAGCCGTGCCACACCTACAATCCCGGCGATTCCGAGGTTTGAAGGGCGACGTGGCGGTTGGCGTGTCAAATCCATAATTTATGTCCTTCCAGTTCAAGAAATGGGGTGTTATGTCTTTTGCCGATATTTTATCATGCCAATATTTTATCATTGTTACAAAGCGTGTCAAGAGAAAAGTACACCGATCTCCTAATTTGCCTTGCCAATTTTCATCGGACATTATATATTTATGTCAAAAGTTCATGGAGGCATACAATGGGATTTCCTGTTTACGATTACCGCACGGATATACGAAATGTGTTGGTGACACCGCAAATTCGCTCTCGGTTTTTAAGGATGGAACCAGGGCAAAGTGCTCAACTTCATAGTCACGACTTGGGGCATGAAATTTTCCTAATTCTGGAAGGGCGCGTCGAATTTGAGATTGATGGTGAAACTGAAGAATTGGGACCAGGACAGATGTGTGTTGCTATAGCAGACCAGCCGCACGTAGTACGAGTTCTCGGTGATGAACCAATGACAATGTATCTGTCTGTTACGCCACATATCCACCCCACGCACACACCACGTACAGAAGAAGGCGAACGGTTACCGCACAATTTTGCCCCACCTCGTGCGTACGATGTTGAGCCGGATATGCAGGTGTCAGTAGCGGAACTCGTTGCGCGCCAGATACATGCCGCACAATTGTTGGAAGAACTTACTCGCACCTGTGCCTCAGTTCAGCAGGAGATGGGCACTCAACTTAAGACAGCACTCGCTGAAGGTGATGCAGATGCCGCCACCGCAGCGCGTAAAGCAATGTGGGAAGCCATCTATCCAGTTTACAAGGCTATCGCTGAATTAGGTGAGGTCTGGAATGCGCTTGCTCCGCGCGTAACCCAGTAGACTATTTTTAATTTGTTTTGTTTTCGTGTTTGTGCTATACTTAAGACAATAAAGGGTATGTTCGCCTAATTTACGGAAAATTATCTAAATTTGAACCGAATTTGATTTGACAACGTTTTAAAATTAGGATAAACTTATCTTTTAACCTTAAAAGTCCCGTTTGAAAGGCTCGCCTTGCGCTCTGATTCCAGTGCGCTCGTGTGGAAGAATCTCCCATATTTATTGCGGTTGAAATCTTTTGTCAAATGAGGGCTGATGTGAAGTAGCGAATTTTGTATAGAAAATCGAAGAAAATAAAAGAAAAAAAGATGGCTGGAATGAACCTCAGTGGCTTTATCACAAGCCCAACCCCAGTCAAAATTTCTATAAATCCTTAACCCTTAAACCGTCGCCACGAGTTGCGAGGAGACGTAAAACGCTTGTGGAGTCCGTATAAGACCTCATTCGGAGGCAACGGACGTTGAAACAGGAAGTCAGACAGGAAATCTACGGATTTCTGTAAGTTCTACACAACGGCTATAATCTTTACCGAAAGGTAAGGAATGTCAAACATATCAATGAATTAATTATGAAGGAGTGTCTTATGAAAGACCAGCTTTTTAACAGGAAA
>JAPOOP010000379.1 GCA_026713385.1 Candidatus Poribacteria bacterium
GCATTCAATGCTTCCCAAACTTGCTGTGTGTCACCGGTGATTGCATTAAGCATTACCCAATGCTCCACGGTCATTGCCGTTAACTCAGTATCGGTGAGACCGGGGATTTCTTGTTCGGTTTTGATAGCACTTCCGCCGTCAAACTCCATTGCACCCCCGTGTTTGCCTTCCTTGCTCCAATCCGCACCTGAAATTTCACCGTCAAACCCGTTACCGCTGTCGTCTGCTACTTCTTTTCCATCTTTGTCGAAGGAATAATAGATTATCAGGTCTGAATCATTCCGAATCGCTTCAACGTTCATAGAAAGCGCGAAAATCGCGCCAAAGGAAACCAAGGAAAATAACAATGTTTTCATGATAACCCCTTGTCGATACATCAGTAGAAGGGCTGGTGCTTAAGCATCAGCCCTTCCGAAACTTAGCACAAAATTGGATGATTCGTTTACAGATTATCTGTTCGATTTAAGGTTCGCCCAAGACGTGGCGAGTTTGCCTTGCGGCTCTACCGGGGTCAGGAAAGATTCAGCATCTTGGTTCATGCTCGCTTTAATCTCGTCTGCCGAGAGGGCACGGTTCCACAGCCGAACTTCGTCAACGCTCCCAGTCCACGCTTCACCGCCCCAGGTACCGATCGTCACCGCACTCGTATTTTGGGCAGGAGCAACAGGATTTCCCGATTCTTCCGAGTGTGTTACCTCGCCATCCAAGTAGATTTCTACTAAGCCGTTGCTATCGTCTGTATGGGTGTAGGCGAGATAATACCACTTGCCTATTTCCAATTCTGTTTCATTATCATTGATGTCCTTAAATCCACCGGCGGCACCGTTTGTCCAGATTTTGATACCATTTGCTGGGTTCATACCGAAACCGAAACCGATGTGCCGGGTCGCACCGCTCGCCCGAGTACCGCAGATGATGGCATGTGCGCTTGGCAGCCTGTCTAACTGGACCCAGGCGGCTTGTGTGATCGCCCCTTCAATATGAAAGGCGGTATCGTCTTCAACGACGACATGATCTGCAGCAGCCGCAAATTGGAGTGCCTGTCCGAACTGTCCGTCAACCCATTTCGCGCCACCCTGCACTTCGCCTTCAAAACCGTTTGCGGATAGGTCTTGTGTTGCGGTTCCAGAGCCTTCATCAAGCGGCATGTATAGAACAAGCCCCTCCATTAAGTCTGCGTGCGAAAATGCTGCACAGATGAGCAAACAGAATGTGATTACTGAAAAGATTTTCATTTAGTCTTTCTCCTTGAAAAGTAGAAATAGTTTAACATTATACTGAAGTACAAAAGGCAGAAGATAACAGGTGTCCTTTTCTACTTGAACTGCATTCTAACAAATTTTCGTTTTTGTCTCAACACACAAAATTTTGGGTCTCCATGAATCAGGTTAGGCACGTGTTAAGGTGATACAGATTTTGCACAACGGAATCCGAGCGCACCGATGCCAGCATAAGCCGGACTCGTCCCGTGGCGGTTCGATGCGCGCAACCATTCAGGTTCGCTGTTCCAACCGCCGCCCCGTAATACGCGAAAATCTACAATATTCTCGAAATCGTTGACGATCTCTTCGATATTATTCGCGCCTGCAGTGGGATTGCGCCGTGGAGAGTTGGCGTAAAAATCTACCTCGTATCCATCGAGGCACCATTCCCAGACGTTTCCCGCAATATCATATACACCGTAGTCGTTCGGAGGGTAATCGCCGACAGGAGTTGTCTCGCCAAGATGCTTGCCGTAGTTTGCTCGATTGAGATTAATGCCATTGCCCCACGGATACTGCTTTTTATCTAATCCGCCGCGTGCCGCTTTCTCCCATTCTGCTTCTGTCGGTAAACGTTTATCCACCCACACCGCGTAAGCCATTGCTGCATACCAGCTCACATAGCGGACTGGATGATCTCGTTCACCGAGAGGATAGTTATTGCCTTTCCAGTCGTTTAGGTAATTATCGTCGGCGAATCTGTCGTCAATACGGTCTTTTTGCCACGGTGGGTTCGCGAGAACGAAATCCTTAAATTCTCCATTCGTTACCTCGTTTGCATCTATATAAAACGCATCAAGGTGAACGGTGTGCACCGGCTGTTCGTCGTTGTCGGCACCCCCAGCATTACTGCCCATCTTAAACTCGCCTTCCGGAATCAGTACCATCCCCTCTGGAATAATGGGATCGGATTCAAGGATAGGTTCCTGTTCGATTTCAAGGATCGGTTCAGTCGTCCCCGACTTAGGTGTTGCGACGGTATAGTTAAGTGTGTGCTCACCATCTTCCCAAGTAATTGTGAGTGTGAGTGCCCCCGGACTGAACGGACCTGAGATTGTAACCGTTGTTCCTGCTCTTTTAACAATACCTACACTCACTGATACGTTTTCGGGAATATCGTTAAAAGTAACAGTAATAATTCCGTTTACGTCCATGGTACTCCCGTCTGCTGGTTCCGCGCTCACCAGTCCTACTGCCTCTGTATCTGTGTCTTCTTCACGCGATCCACAACTAACTGTGTAAACAGTGAATAGACATACAAATGCGAAGCCGAGAAACCTGAATAAGATTTTCACCGATACATTTCCTTTGTCTTCTTGTAGGCGCAAGTTGCGTTCACAATTGTCGATATTAGTAGACCTCCAAGTAGTTATCAATCTCCCACTGGCTGACGCTCAAATGGTAGTTCCGCCATTCTTCGCGTTTAACCTGAATGTAATAGTCAGCATACTCGATTCCGAGTGCATTCTTGATGACTTCATTTTTTGCGAGGGAATCTGTCGCGTCGCCGAGCGTCGCAGGTAGAGAACCAATACCTCGCTGTTGCAATTCGTCCTCCGGCACTTCATAAAGGTTATCCTCGTTCTGTACTCCCGGATCGATCTGATTTTCGATGCCATCCAGACCAGCTGCAAGCAGAACTGTCGCCGCGAGATAAGGATTCGCCGCTCCATCGCCTAATCGGTTCTCAATCCGTCCAGGTGCGGGAATCCGAATCATCTGTGTCCGATTGTTCGCTCCGTATGTGACGTAAACCGGTGCCCATGATGAACCGGAACGCGGTGGTCTGCGAACTAAACGTTTGTAGCTGTTCACAAGTGGGTTCGTAACCGCTGTTACTGCTTTCGCATGTTTGAGAATACCGCCTGTAAACCAGTAAGCAAGTTGAGACAAACCGTTTCTATCATCCTCATCCAGGAACAAATTCGTCTGATTCTCCTCATCCCAGAGACTCATGTGGAAGTGTGCCCCATTGCCCGTCAAATTGGTAAACGGTTTCGGCATAAACGTTGCGAGCAGCCCACGTTCCTCTGCAAGCGTTTTGACCATCCATTTGAAGAAAGTGTGCCTATCTGTTGTCGTAAGTGCGTCCGAATAGGTCCAATTTGCCTCAAATTGACACGTTCCATCTTCATGATCGTTTGCGTAGGGCTCCCACTCCAATTCCTGCATGTATTTAATCAGAGTTGTCATCGTATCAAGATTGCGATGTAGTGCCCTTAGATCGTAGCACGGCTTATCCAATGTATCAAGCTTGTCCCATGGGGCATAGGAACCGGTCTCATCCTGTTTCAATAGCATGAATTCCGCCTCAATGCCGACGTTGAAGATATAACCGTTCTCCCTCGCTTTTTCCAATTGCCGCCGCAGAATGGTTCTCGGACAGTAGTGCCACGCTTTGCCTTCAACATACATGTCTCCCGCTACCCATGCTATGTTTTTCCGCCACGGCACGATTGTCAGCGAGTTAAAATCAGGGATACTTGCCATCTCCGGATCGTGGGGATATTGCCCTATCTCGCCTGCAGCAAAGCCACCGAAACCCGCACCTTCTTCTGCCATGTCTTCAAGGTGTGTGGATGGAATAACCTTTGCCTTCGGGGCACCGCTCATCTCTACGAAAGAGCAGAGAAAAAACTCAATGCCGTTCTCTTCGACTAAACGTTTGACTTCATCTCGATTCATGAAATTGTTCTCCAGGAGTTCGCACCTCGAAAAATGATGATTCCTAAAAAGCCGATTTTATTAAGGTGCAATGCGACCGATATATTTTGTAGGCAAAAATATTATTCACAAAATGTGGAAACATGATACCATTATAACTGAAGTCCCAAAAATTTCAAGATTGATCTTTTAGCAGCAAGTTTTAAGAACCTACCAGTTACATCAAAATAAGATAAAGGGAAAAAATGATGACATTCTTTTCTCGCTTCTACACACTTCTACAGAAAAGGGAATCGCTTTTGATTGGGGCATTAATTGTCGTCTATTTGCTACCGATATGGTTATTTCCTTATTTTCCAACACAAGATGGAGTGAGCCATGTTTATAACTCACAAATTTTGACTGAGTATAACAACTCAGAATATCAGTTTCGCGACTATTACGAGATTAACTGGTACCCTTTTCCTAACTGGCTTTCCCACTTTTCGTTAGCGGTATTGATGTTCGTCTTCCCATCTCTTATTGCTGAGAAAATATTTCTGAGCCTCTATGTCATTTTATTTCCTCTTGCAATCCACTATTTTCTCAATACTGTCCAACGTGGACGGTACCCTCTCGTGATACTCAGTTTTACCTTTATCTACAATTATCTCTTTCTCATGGGTTTCTACAATTTTGCCGTCAGCGTGCCTCTCTTTTTCCTTGCTCTTGGTTATTGGTGGAAACACAAGGATGAGATGAACAAGACACGGATTATTCTGCTCAACCTGCTTATCATTATTACCTACTTTGCACACCTTATCTCTTACGCTTTCATTCTGTTTTCTGTCGCTTTGCTGGCACTATTCCATTTCAGGCGGGACTTCAAGCGGATCCTGATGACAGGATGTTATCTACTACCCGCAGCCGTACTCATTCTTGTCTACCTTCCGACCTCCGACCTCCTTGCAGGAGACCCCCCCGAATTTGGAATTGGACGGATTGGAGAGTTATTCAATAACTTAATCGGTATGCACGTGCTTGTTGCCTACGCCGATCCTCCGAATTGGATTTCCGGTACGGTCTCTATCCTCTTGCTCTTTCTGACTATTGTAACAATCTGGCAGAATAGAAGTGCCACCGAAAAAGGATACCTCGGACAGAGGTCATTTCTTTGTCTCGCGGGTGTGCTTTTCGGGCTCTATTTTATTTTACCAAATTCTATAGGTCCGGGGGGGTGGGTTAATGACAGACTCGCTATTTTGGCTGTCCTCGCTATGTTTGCATGGTTCCGTGTTCTCGATCCCCTTCCATGGAGACGCGTATTTACGGCGATAGTCGTACTTCTCGCGCTCCTTAATATTCTCTATGTTGGTATTCTCTTCAGGAATCTCAACGCTGAGATACGCGAGTTTAACGCTTTTGTGCAGCGGGTTGGAAAGAACAAGGTCATCCTTCCGCTTCACTTTGATCCGAGAGGCAGTTCTAAACGCGTGGGCATCTTTGTCAACGCTGCCAATTACTACTGCCTTGATAATGGATGTATCAATCTCGGCAACTATGAAATACAGTTTGACTATTTTCCAATCCGATTCAATGCCGATTTTGAGACCCCATTGGAAGAGAAGGAGTGGGTACAAATCATTCACTGGGAGCCCGAAAAGATTGACCTCTGTGACTATGCTGACAATGTAGATTATCTATTGCTATGGGACACGCCAGACGAACCTATTGTCGCCGATGCAATTGAGGCGTGTTATACGTTGGTGGCATCTGAGGGGAGATTGAAGCTTTTTGAGGGGAAGCGGTAACAACGCGTTGCCTTACAATCAAATGGGGGTAGCCTGCAACAACGGCGCAGGCGGCTCGAACACTGCAAACGTTAAGATACAAGTAACTGATACTTACCCGCAAGGTAAATTAAAAAATCAATACTGACCGCGGAGTGTGACGGTCGCGATGGTTTGCGTGTAGTTGAGAAAGTCGAGTAATGGATCTATCTCATTCGTGCGGTTCTGAGTAACCTGATAATCGGCATTGAGTGTTAGATATGGATTAAATTCCCAATTCAATTGCACATTCGCACCTATCTGTGTGTCGCGACGATTTGGTGCGTTTTCCGGTATATTGCCGATCTCGTCCGGAATCTGTCTCCCGTCAAACTGCACCCATAATCTGGAAAATCGAAGTCGAATCCATCGTCCCGTTTCAAGTCGATAAAACGAACTTGCTGCTACCTCGGTACTGAGGAAGTTAAAGAAATCGACATTGGAACGGTTGAAAAATAGGTTGATCTCTTCCTGAAACACGAGTCTATCCAGTGCTACCTGTATCAGTTTTGCGGAACCGATGTGTCGCCAATCGTTTCGATGTTCATTGTCATCAAGTCCTGTAATACCTAAGATAAGATTGTTCAAATTAGTTTGGTAGCGACTGTTCTCTATTCCGTATTCCAGTTTACCAAGGATCTGTTTAAGAATCCCAAATTGCAAGCGTGAAGTTATTTTATGATTGGTAGATCCGACAAGTAGGAAATCCTCTCTTCGCGAGTCTTCATCGTCAAAGCGGTGTAACCGCAGGTTATATTCCAAGACGCGCCCAAAGCGGAGACCGAATTGTCGTTCGGTGTTATTATAGACGTTTGAACTTCGCACGAAACGTTGCAGTTGATGAGAGGTGACGAGAGGCGGTAAATTCGCAATGGGTTGGAAACTCAGTTCGGTTAAGAACACATCACTAAACGCGTCGAATTCGTTGAGTTTTCCGTCAGCACCGGTGTAGTTTTCAACCTGTGGCGCGTATTGCAATTTGAGCCTGAGTTTATCAGTTACTGGTAAATCCCCGAGCAGGTTAACACCGAAGCGGTTAATCATACCTTCAAGTTGTGAATCTTCTTCACCGGCGAGTCCACTGGTGTAAGGATCTACGCTCAGACCGAATTCAATGTGGTTGTTGAATGTGTTAGAGAAGTAAGAGTCAATTGTAAGTTCTGCGGGATCAGTTTCAGAAGTTTCGGGTTTTCTTTCCAGGAGACTTTGTCCAAATTCAGTCTGAAGTTGTGCAAAGGCACTTTGCGTATCGGATAAGAGGATGCTGCCTATGAATTGCGTAAAAATAATCAGGCATATCCAGAAAAAATGGGATATTTTTTTCACACATCGACTCCAATTCTATAGCGAGATAACAAAATGCTGTCTCTACGAGGCTTGTTTTCTTTCTCCCTCGCGTGCTCGTTCAATTTTATTTATTTCCTTATCTAATTCGGGGTGTTTGTATCTATCTATAGCATAAGCCCCTGTCCCTGGTTCACATACTCTCAAGAAGTGGGACATTCCACCGATTCCAAGCGTATCTATAAGCAATTCGAGTCCAAGTCTATAAAGGTCTTCATCTGGAATTTCTCGAACGCGCGCTACCTGTAGTTTTTCATTTTTGCAAATATAGATTTTCAGTTTGGCTATACGCTTATTCTCTGCTTCTACTTCCTCATTAACTTGTCGAATCTGTTTAATCAGAGTATCAATATCTGGCAGGTTATCTATCCATTTTTCCCGTTCAAGTGTGTAATTACCTGTACGCCGTTCGATCTGACTAAGAAACCGGGAAGCACCAAGGGTGCCAAAGTTAGTAATAAGGGCATCAATACCGAGGCGATAAACTTCACTGTCTGTTCTTTTAGGGATGTTCATCTCTTGAAAACCTCGCTTCCAATCCAGAACCATTGTCCAATGAAAAAATAGTCCAGAATCGTCTCAACAGCTGCAGCTTCCTGCTGAATCTGAGTGTGCGTTGGATTATCATTGAGGCGGCTTAAACAGCATGTGTCAAGATAAATCTTCAAGTTGTGGGTTTGTGTGCTCACTCGGTGTACTCAGACCTTGCTGCTATTCAATCATGTCAGCTTGTGGGCTTGAGGCGGTGGCGTAAAGTTTTCGCGGGATACGTCCAGCTAAAAACGCCGCTCTACCGGCTTCTACGGCTTTTTTCATTGCTTCCGCCATTAGCACGGGACGGTGCGCTTTTGCGACTGCTGTGTTCAGCAAAACACCGTCGCACCCTAACTCCATCGCAATGGCTGCATCCGATGCCGTACCAACACCGGCATCCACAATAAGCGGCACTTGCACAAGATTTCGGATAATCTGAATATTATACGGATTTCGGATCCCCATCCCTGAGCCGATCGGGGCACCTAACGGCATCACTGCTGCACAGCCAATATCTTCTAATTTTCTACAGGTAATCGGATCGTCGTTACAGTACGGAAGCACAGTGAAGCCGTCCTTCACGAGTGTCTCCGCGGCATTGAGTAGCTGCTCTACGTCCGGAAATTGGGTTTCCTCGTCTCCGATAACTTCGAGTTTGATGAGCGAGGTATCAAGTGCCTCTCTCGCGAGGTTCGCTGTTAGAACCGCGTCCTTCGCAGTGAAGCATCCGGCAGTGTTTGGGAGGATCGTCATACCCCGTTCGCGTAGAAGCGCGAATAGATTCTCACCGGGTGTATTTGTAAATTTCACCCGCCGCATCGACACCGTCGCAATTTCAGCACCACTCGCGGCGATGGACTCCGTCATTATATGGAAATTCGGGTACCCTGCCGTTCCGATAAGGAGTCTTGATGTATATGTCTGGTCGGCAATTTTGAATTCTTGCATTTCTTATTTTTCCAGTGCTAAGTTTATTTTTTGATTGAGTAGTATACGTCTCTGCGTTTCCAATTTAGTATAGCACTTTGGAGTCTCTTTATCAAGGATTATACGTGGGACCTTATTTTCCTGTTGGCGCGCTTTGCTGCGCATTAACCCCCTTGGACAGCGCGGATGATCTCAACTTCGCTGTTCTCGCGAATTTCTATCGCTTGCCACTCCGTTTTTGGAATAACCTCCCGATCCACGGCGACAGCGATACCTGCCTGCGTTGGATCCATTTCTAAAGCGGTGAGCAGATCGTGGATATTTATATTCGGGATAACCGTTTTTTCTTCGCCATTGACGCGTATGTTCATATTTCCAAGTATGGTTACGGCACACGGCATGTGCCTACTACCTTAAAAATCTGTCTAACCGGAACGGGGCAATTGTCTCTGAAGTCTCACCGGTCAGAATCAGTTTGGAGATCTCGTAAGCCGTGATGGGCGTGAGTAAGATGCCGTTGCGATAATGTCCTGTGGCGTATATCAGATTCTCAATGGGTGTTTCGCCAAGTATGGGGGCATTGTCTCGGCTACCGGGACGTAGACCTGTCCATGTTTCCAGAAGCGGAAGTTCATAAACACCCGGCATCGCTTCCCATGCCCCGCGGAGCAGCTCAAACACACCGCCAGCCGTCAAACGTGTGTCAAATCCCATTTCCTCACTTGTTGCACCGACGATGAGTCTGCCATCGGTTCTCGGCACCAAATATACTGATGTCGGATACCTTGCTCTGACAGTGCGGATGACGTTTTTGACCGAAATGCCAGCCTCCATCTGCAATGCCAACATCTGTCCTTTCACAGGACGCACCGGCGGACGGATAGCATCTGGAAGTCCCTGAATTTGGGCAGATTCACATCCTGCTGACAACACAATGACATCTCCATGTTGTTTTTCGCCGTCTCGCGTCTTTGTTCCAGCCGCGATCGCATTTTCGATATGGATGCTTTCGACGGCACTGTTTTCGTGCAACATGCCACCGTATCTCTGATAAGCGCGTTGGAGTGCTTTCACCATCAGTCTGTTATCGACCTGATGATCGCTCTCGCAGCGGATGGCTGCAGTCACGCGCGGTGAAAGGGCAGGTTCGATTTCACGTGCCGCTCGTCCTGTTAACCATTCGACATCCAGCCCTAAATTTTGTTGTGAAGCGTAAAGATGTCTAAGTTGGTGTGTATCATCAGGCTCTAACCCGATGATCAGAGTGCCTTCCACCCGATACCCGATAGACATCTCCGCATCCGCCTCTAATTCCCGAACCCATTGCGGATAGAGTGCTAAACTTTGGCTGCCTAACTTAAGCAGTTCTGGTTCTTCGATATGTGCTTCGGCGAGTGGAGCAAGCATTCCAGCGGCTGCCCAAGAGGCGGCGCGTCCGGCTTGTGCGCGCTCATAGATAGTAACGGTGGCACCCGCTTTCGCGAGCTGCCACCCGATACCGAGTCCAATTACGCCGCCACCGATGATGAGAATCTTTTTGTTCTTCATTAACGTTGTCGGGTAAAACCGTTATTCTTCCAATACATTGATGAAACAGTCTGTTGCTTCGACTGCTTTGGAAATCAAGCCTTTTTCATAGGCGAATTTTGCGAAGGCTGCCCATTTTTCTGCGGATTGCACCTGCGTTGTTGCGAACACATCCAGCGTATCCCGAAACGCCAGTTCTTCTAAGTCTTTGCGGGCATCAGGATTCGCCTTAAAAAAGAGCTGTAGCGCGTCATCAGGATTCTCTTTTGTGAATTGAATCGCTTCCTGAATTGCCGTCATCAGTTTTTTAGCGGTTTCAGGATGGTTTTCCAAATAAGCGTCGTTAGTGATGATTACTAATTCATAATAGTCTGGAATACCGTGCTTCTCGAGTGCGAAATAATCGGCTTCTGCCCCTTCAAGTTTCAGCATGTTAATTTCGTAATTCCGAAATGGTCCGATCACTGCATCAATCTGACCGCTTAGAAGAGGTGCCACAATATTCGTGCCTACGTTTATTAATTCATAATCGTCTTCGGATAATCCGGCATTCGCCCCGATGGCATTAAACAGCAGCACGTCCAGCGGTGCAACTGTGTATCCAATTTTTTTCCCTTTGAAATCTGCTGGCGTTTTAATGCCCGTTTTTTTCAGGAAACTAATCGTGTTGAGTGGATGTTCCACAAGTAGACCGATTGATTTAACCGGCAAAACCTCTTCACTTGCCCGCGCAATTGTTACGCTCTGTTGGTAACTCACAGCAAACGGGTATTCCGCTGCCGCCACCAGTTTAAGTGGAGCATCTGGATCGCCGCCCCAGAGGAGTTCGACTTCTAATCCGTGTTTGCCGAAAATCTTATTCTCTTGTGCGACGTAAAGTGGCGCGTGATCTATGTTAGGAAACCAATCGAGGAGCAGTGTGACCTTCTCCATTTCAGAGTTCTGGTGGCTGTCTGCACGGCTATCAATTCCTGTCAAAAGTATACTACAACTGATGAGAAACATTAAGCAAATTGCTATTTTCATGAGAATTTCCTTTCTTATTGATTGCCTTATATATCTGATTTGTTATATTGATACCGCCGCCACGGCATTGCATACCGCTCCAACAGCGTCATCAATCCAAAAAGACCTAAGCCTAAAAGTGTTAAACAGAGGATAGCAGCAAATACCAGTGAAACTTGGAGTGTTCCATTCGCATACAGCATAAGATAGCCGAGTCCTGCCTTCGCACCCACCCATTCCCCGATAACCGCACCAATCGTAGAGATCGAAATGCCTATCTTTGCACCTGAAAAGATAAATGGCAATGCCGACGGGATGCGTACCTTCCAAAGGATCTGCCATCGCGTTGCTCGCAAAATTCGGAGCAGGTTTACGGTATCTGGATCGGTGGATTTCAAGCCATCGAGTGTATTCAGCACAATCGCGAAGAATACAATCAGTGCTGCCATGATCACTTTCGAGGTGATACCGAAGCCAAACCACAGCACCAGCAGTGGAGCAATGGCAAACACTGGAACCGTTTGTGAACCGATGACATACGGATAGAAGGCTTTCTCTAATGTTGGGAACTCGAACATCAACACCGCTAACGGGACACCGATGCTGACCGCGAGGAGGAATCCAAGCAGCATCTCTTGTAGTGTCACGAGCGTGTGTTTCAGTAATTGCGCGTGTTCTGCAAATAGGGTTACCACAATTTTTGAAGGGGCTGGCAGAATGTAGCGCGGCATCTCAAAAAGATGAACGACCCCTTCCCATATTCCCAATACTATCAGTAGGATAGCCACAGGCACCGCAAATTTGCTGAACATTGGCATCTATTCCTTAACAACAAAAAGCCGTCTTCCATCTTGGATATGGGAAACATGCCCGTCCGCCAGTGGCTCTGTGAAAAACCGTGGCGACACCAAAAAGGAAGCGGCTCTACGTTTTCATAGTTTTCAGCTTTTAGGAACTCGTTTGTGGTAGTGTTCTCACTGCAAGGCAGTTTGAAATTGCCACACATTCTACTGACAGCCGATGGCTAACAACCCTAACATATTTCCCTACGCTGGTATGATCCAGATCAGGTTCAATGGGTGTTTTCTCAGTTCTCAAGCAGATAAGAGCACCGTTGTGTAGGACCTATACAAATCTCACAAATATAGTAAAATCTATCTACTATAGCGACGGTCACCGTCTGGTTGTGAAACATTGCTGCCGTACTTCCTGTTTCAACGTCCACTGCCTCCCCATGAGGTCTTACACGGACTCCGCAGGCGTTTTACATCTCCTCGCAACTCGTGGCGATGTGGGTGACAACCTATTTAGAAATTGCTTCGCAGTGAGAACAGCCGTTTTTTACCTCATGTTAATAAAAGGTGTGCAGGACACTTACTAAGATTGCAAGCGTAACGCTCCTGTCATGACGACTGCTATAATTATACCACAATTTTAGGCAAAATTCAAGTTAAATTGATTTTCATTTACCCCACTTTTTTAGTAGGTATGTGTTGAAAGATGATTCGTGGAAAATGAGGTAAATGAGACCATGTTCTCCATTTTTAAAGCAAATTTTGAGGTGATAAGGCGATAACAGTTTTCCTTAATCGACCGGCATCGCGTGCGCTGGAATTTCCACGCCCTGTTCGCTCCAAAATTTGTATGCCCCGCGGTGTAGTGGAATTACAAAGGCTTTCGGTCCATTCTCTATCGTCATATCTGCTGCTGCCTGATTTGTTTGCAGCATCGCCTGATGTCCCTCTGAGGAGTAAACATGCTTTAGAAGTTTGTAGATAGTCTCCTCGCTCACCGCTTTATTCGAGATGAGTACTGTTGGCATCAGAATAGTATTCACCGGTTCCACTTTACCTTCATACGCCCCCTCTGGCAGAGATCCGGGGAGATAGAACGGATACTTTTCGTAGAAGCCGTACTTCTTCGCAACTGTGTCAAGATCGATCATCCGGATAGATTTAATTGCTGTCAACTGGATAACAGCACTGTTCGGTACACTGACGAGCCATTGGAATCCAGCGACCTGACCATCTTGGAGAGCCTCGGCAGCAGCACTCCCACCTTTATAGATCGGCGTAAACTTTCCCCAGATACCCGCCAATTTCGACAGTCGTTCTAATGTCTGTGCGGTGCCGGACCCACTCGCTCCAGAGGCGATTTTTTTCCCAACAATGTCTTCAAACTGGTGAATATCGCTGTTCGCCAGCGTTGAAAATTGGTCGTAAGCGATGAAAAGCAACGTTACTATGCGGATGTTAGTTTTCGGTCCCTCTTCCGCGAAAATTTCTTCACCGTGGTAGCCAAGGTAGCTTTCGGCAGCAAAAACGACGCCCAGTGCTTCGGGATCATTATTCACACGCCGCGTGTTTTCGACCGAACCTGCGGAAGCATCAATGGATATTTTCAGATGTGGTTCCTTGTGGGTCAGAACGCGGCTAACGCCCCCCGCGAATTGTGAAAAACTACCCCCCATCACGCCACCCAAAATCGAGAGCCACTCCTTTTTCTCAGGGACGGCATCACCGGTGTTCGCTGTTTTATCCGATTTTTTATCGCTACACCCATAGAATACAATTAGTATAACCAGCGCGGTGGAGATAAATATATGTGGTAAATTATGATACGCGAATCTGTTTTTTGTAAACATAGCGTTTCCTTTTTCGTTTGTGTTTTGTATAGTAGCAAGTTTCGGCATGTAAATGGTGGCTGCTAACTTATAGAAATAATACCAGATATTTTCTGGTGTTTCAAGTGATTTCTTGCTAAAGAAAATAATCTCCCAAAACTTAAATTTCCTTGATAAATCTTCACAGGACTGCTAAACTATAGGCGTGAAAGGTAAATGAAGGAAAAAGGAGGATAAAAAAGGGTGAAACGCTTTTTTTCATATCTGTTCGTGATGGGATTCAGTCTGTGTTTCATGATTGGCACTATTGCTGTTGGCGATGCGGCTCCAAAGAAACGCATTGCTGTTCTCTATTTTGAGGATCACAGTCGCTTTGATTCTCCCACCGGATGTGGTTGTGTCCCTACCTTCATTGGAAACATGTTCAGCACAAAGAAACGATGGGATTTGGAGGCAGGATTTGCCAAAATGCTCAATCGGAAACTCGTCGAA
>JAPOOP010000467.1 GCA_026713385.1 Candidatus Poribacteria bacterium
ACCTTTTCTGGCACAGCGACTCGGAGATTCGCCAACTCGTCCCACTCAAACTCCACATGGTAGTTGGATTGGGTGTATTCAATTGGAGCGATGAAACCTTTGATAGAAACTTTGGTATCACCAGCAATATTAAGAGTGATTTTGTTGGGATTCGGGTTCATGTTTGTAAAAGGATTATCGGAAGAATAGCAGTCAGCAAACAGCGGTCAGCAATCAGCAAGAGGCGATAAGTTCACCAAAAACCTCTTTACTGAAAGCCGACTGCTGAAAGCCGATAGCCAATGCACTAATAACCAATTAGAATATCCCAGCAATCGGTTCGCCTTTCACCAATTCACGTGGTTGATCCAAATGGTTGTACACGATGGTATGCGGAGCGATACCGAGCGTATAGTAGACCGTGGCGAGGATGTCCCGCGGATGCACCGGGTTCTCAAGCGGTGTTGAGCCTGTTGCATCGGACTTTCCATAGACCTGTCCACCTTTGACACCAGCACCAGCAATCAGACCTGTGTAACAATAGGGCCAGTGATCGCGTCCATCAGGTGCGTTGCTGTTACCGGAGGTACTAATCCCCATCCGCGGCGAGCGTCCGAATTCACCTATCGCTAAGACGAGAGTGTCTTCTAACATACCGCGCTGATCCAAGTCTTCCAGCAGTGAGGAGACGGCACTGTCTAACTTCGGGCAGTGAAGGTTTTTCAACGGACCGAAGTTCGTTGCGTGCGTATCCCACGCTGTCGTGTTCGGATCGCCGTTAGCAACAGAGGGCCAGTTCACCTGCACGAAACGGGTGCCTGCTTCCACCAAACGGCGGGCGAGGAGTGCACTCTGTCCGAACGTGTGTCTACCGTACTTATCTCGCATCTCATCCGGTTCTTGTGACAAGTCGAATGCGTTGCGTGCCCGCTGCGACAAGATGAGATTATACGCCTTCTCATAATACTCGTTCAAGGCGTAGGAGTCTGCTACCTTATCAATCTCGGGCATCCCTTTGTTAATTGTCTCAAGGAGATTTTTACGCCGTTTCAAACGTACCGGTGGCACTTCTGGACGTAAACTCAGATCATCGAGGTTAATCTCCTCATTCGGATCTTGGAAGAGAAAATACGGATCGTACGCTCTGCCAAGGAAACCAGCGTTTCCACCTTTACCGATAATATTACTCTCCTGCATCGGGCGCGGGAGTTGCACTGCCGCGAGCATCGGTTCATCGGGTGGACGATAATTTGCAATATGCGATGCGGCATTCGGATGATCCGCTGGTGACGGCGGGTCGAGCTGTCCCGAAGGCGCGACCTTATCCGGCGTTTCACCGGTTACCATTTGGTACATCGCAGCGGTGTGGTTGAACAGTCCCGCAGGTGTGTAACTTACGGAGCGGATAAGGCACGCTTTATCCATCTGTTGTGCCAAACGCGGCATCGTCTCAGACAACTGAATCCCCGGCACGTTGGTCGGAATCGGACTAAATTCACCGCGGATGTTCGAGGGTGCTTCCGGCTTCGGATCCCAAATGTCAAGGTGGCTCGGACCACCTTGCAAGAAAAGAAGGATAACCGAATTAGCTTTCCCCCATCCGTTGAGTGGCTTGGCGGGGTCAACTGTTGTATTCGCGTTGGCTTGGAGTGACAATACCTGTGGCAAACTAATGCCGAGCATCGCCGCACCACCGACACGTAGAAATTCACGACGTGAGAACCCGTCACATAAGCGTCCGGGTAGTTGTGGTAACGATAACATCTATTGTTTCCTCCATTGGAATGGCTGTCAGCCATCGGCGGTTAGCAGTCAGCAAGTCTCTGGTTTTTAGACAGCTAATAGCCGACTGCCGAAGGCTGATGGCTATTTAGCGATTGAATAAGAAAGCGGGACTGTTAATTAACGCCCACAACAAGTCTTGCGCGCCTTCCTCTTTAGATTCGACATTCGCAAGGTGTTCAATCGCTACTGCATATTCGTTCTTCTCTGGTAACCGAGAAAGCGTTGCGAGATAGAGTTCCTCAACGAGGACTCGGTCATCATGATTCGTTTTGATGAGTTGTGCAATACGTCCCTCTGGATCAATGAGGGACTCTGCAACCGTCGGTCCATTAATAAGATTCATTGCGTGCGCGAGGCTGACCTCGGTGGTCCGTTCACATTCACACGACGTTTCACGCTCGGGTCTACCGAACAACTTCAAGAATCCGTCATCTTTGACTTTGCTGTCTGGCAACTGCACTGCGCGGAATTTTTTCGGCATCTCTTCAAACCGCGGTCGGCTTCCTGTCGCAACACCGATGGCATCTAACAACTGTTCTGCCGTCAAGCGTCTGGCAGCTGCGTGTGAAAAGTTAATCGTATCAGCCTTATTCCACTTATTCGTTATGATACTCTGTTGATAGGTTCGAGAACGTGTGATTGTTTTCATGATATGTTTCATGTCGAATCCGCTGTCCACGAAGTCCTTTGTCAATGCATCAAGCAATTCAGGGTTAGTAGGTGGATTACTCGTGCGAATATCATCTACAGGTTCGATGATCCCACGTCCCATGAAGTAACTCCAGATGCGGTTCGCACCTGCCCGAGCAAACATCGGATTCTCTTCGGAGGTGAGCCACTCTGCGAGCATTTCGCGTTTATTGTCGGTTTCCGCCGCAACTTCTCCGAATGGTACTGAGGGTTCAACCACCGCTAACGTCCGCGGATGTTTCACAGGTTCAGTGGTATAATTGGCATAGACGACCTCATCGCCGGGGAGTTGTCCTGGTTTGACCCTAACATCCGCGAAGAACGCACCAAATTCGTAGTACTGGTTCTGTGTCCATTTTTCAAACGGATGATCGTGACATTTGTTGCAGGAGAACCGGACGCCTAAGAAAAGTTGCGTTGTATTTTCCACTGCAGCCGTGTATTCACGGGAGACGCGGAAATAGTTCGCTGCCGGATTCGTGTAGGTGCTACCAGTTGCAGTAATCAGATCTCGTACGAACTCGTCATAGGGACGATTCTGGGCGATAGTTTGATATATCCACTCCTGGAAGAGCCATATCCCGCGCTCCCCGAGAAATTTACGGTTAGACTGCAGCAGATCACCCCATTTATGTGTCCAGTGATCGACAAACTCCGAGGTCTCGGCGAGGGCATCAATGAGTTTTTCTCGTTTGGTTTTAGAGGCAGTGGTATCGGTCAAAAAACTCCGGACCTGTGCTGGAGTCGGGGGGAGACCTGTCAGATCGAAATAGATACGCCGTACAAACTCTTCATCTGTACAGAGTTCAGAAGGTAGGATTTTCATCCGCTTCAGTTTATTGTGGACATGCGTATCAATATAATTATATTCAGGGGTTTTAACCCACTTGTAACCGCTCCTGTCGCCCATAACGATGATGCCGTTGGTACTATAGGCACCTTCATATCGAGTAAGGATAGCAGTTTCGCCGCGGCGTTCTGCGGTTACCACGCCGTTGTCTGTGACCTTTGCCACCTCATTGAGACTACTTGTGAACTTCGCTTCACGGGTGACATCCCGCGTTGTGCCGTCGGGATAGTGGGCGATCACTATAAACTGCTGCTTCATACCCGGCATCGTGAGTTCAGCCCTATCTGGTATGACCTCCAATCTTTCGACACGTTTTGTGGTGTGAACGTCAGGAGTAGCCCCTTCCGCTATCCATTGACGGATAATTTCATAATCTTGATCCCCTGGAACAATTACCTGTCCGCCTTTATGCGGTACCTCCGATGTCGGTTTGAGCAACATCAGACTCTGTTCGGGAAATGCTCGGTTAAACCGCCGTCCGGATATGTCCTCGATTAAGAGTTCATAGTCGAAATCGGGGTCGTAGCCGCGGAGTGAGAGTTTGAACCCATTTTTGCCCTGTGCTGCACCGTGACATGTGCCGTTATTGCATCCAGCATGGCTCAGAAGAGGCATGACATCTCGCACGAAACTGACGGGTGGTGCTTCCATGCTTTTAACGTTCACGGGCAATGCGGTGCTGGCACCTTTGACAGTCACCGTAATTGTTGTTGTGCCAACCGACATCGGAAAGATATAACCATTTTCATGTACCTTCACCCCCGCGGAGGTGGGTGTCAGGACAGCCCATGATGTTACATCTACCCACGTGCCACTTTTCGTCTTTCCAGACACGAGCACCCGCCTACCGTCACGTGCGTGCTCCAAGGTCAGTGACTCAGGGTGAACTTTCAACGCTTGCACCGTTGGAATTTCTACACTCGCAGGCTGCTCCATCTCGCTCGACGCTGTTAGTTGGAACGCGAAACAGATAGAGAATGCAACAAGGAATGTTGTTACAAAGTTAGACCTGGGTTTCATCAAAAAACTCGGCGTGGAGCCTCCGATTGTAATTGACGGAGGAGACGCCGGCCTCCTTAAAATCGATTTTAACAATTGAGTTTTTGCTCCGTTTTGATCATCAACTCGTGCCTTTATAAATTGTGGAAGACGAGTTGATGGTCAAGAAAACTGGTTTCTGCCTAATTCTGCCTAATTGGTAGCGAAGTGTTTTTGATAGGGTGTTCCCTAAGAAAACCTCACTGGTCCTCACTGGTAATTAAATTGTGCTATTTTAGACGGTTGACCTGTAAGCCGCGCTAAGATAGCGTAATTGGGTAATGAAAACTTGGTCGCCGTTAATTGCCTCAATCTATCATTTGTCTTTATTTTATGTTAATGATTCATGTGAGATCCCAGATGAGTACGGTGTGGTCATCGCTGCCACTGGCGAGGACACTGCCATCAGGGGAATACGCGACATTTCTAACACTACCTGTGTGTCCTGTGAGTGTACGTGTAGGAGGGGTTTGTAACCCCGATTTGATCACTTCCTCGACATCCCATAAACGGATGGTGTTGTCGTTCCCGCCGCTTGCGACGGTTTTGCCGTCGGGTGCGTAAGCGACGCCCCAGACATAGCCCGAATGCCCTGTGAGTGTCGATATCAATTTCCTTGAGTCTGTGTTCCACAACCGAACCGTGCCATCAATACTTCCGCTCACAAGAACTGCTCCATCCGTGGAATACGCGATCGAATCGACAATATGTGTATGTCCTTCGAGTGTCGCTTTGTGTCTTCCGGTGGCAGCGTCCCACAATATGATTGTGTCATCTCCAGTGCCAGCGGCGAGGGTACTCCCATCAGGAGAATATTTAACGCATCTGATAGAGTCTGCGTGCCCTGCAAGTGTATTTTTAGCCTTTCCTGTGTTGGTATCCCATAATCTCACTGTCCCATCAGGGCTTCCACTTGCGACGGTGGCACCATCCGCTGAAAATGCAACACTCCTAACAGCGTCCGTATGTCCTGCAAGTACCGCTGTGGGAGATCCACCGATCGCGTCCCATAGAACTACGGTGTTGTCTATACTTCCGCTGGCAATCGCGCTGCCATCAGGAGAATACGCGACACATCTGACATACTCCCTGTGCTCAACGAGAAGGTTAAGTCCGAGTCCGCTGTCCACATCATAGACCCAAACTCCGATGTCACAGGCGACTGCGAGTTGCATGCCATCTGCTGAAAATGCTATATCCCCGGTTAAGTTTCCTTGGTCGAGACGTACCTTGACCCCTTCAGGTAGATTTGATTGTGTGTTTGTCTGAGCGTTTAAATTTTCCAATGATACGTATCCTTCTTAGGCAATCGTACTAAAACTTGTTAATATTGTTGTTCTTGCGATAGATTTACGATTATTGATACGTTGCTAATCAGCGAACGTATGAATCAAGTGTTCTATATCTTCGTGTACTTGTGACGTTTTAAACGTCTTTGTGCAGGAGTCAAGTGACACGTGAAATGTGACGTTATTTTCGCTTATTTATCGCCTTAGGTTCGCGGGTGAACCTAAGGTGCTATTGCTGATTTTTTCAACTGTCCCCATACTATCGGTAATTTACCGCCAGCGGAAACATCCGCGAATTCCGATTCACTCGCCAACCAGTTGATAACATTTTCTGTAAGTTTCTGTATCTGATCAATATCCTTGTTGTTCTTGTGATAATTCGGGAGTCGCCAGTTCATGTTGAACACCTTACCGTCTCCAGTTTCCCAATAACCGAACGCTGCAATCCTATCCGTGTAATTGGTGCCCCCCTCCCAAGCATGCGCAAGCGTCGTAAAATTCTCCCAAATCGTGTCGAAATAGTCACCACTTACTGGATACCCAGTTGAATTGACCTGAATCCAATCCTCAACTTGGGGTGTTTTTCCATCGACATTCTTAAGTCCGTCTACCAACCCGAGTGCCAGCGTCTCTTTCAAGACGATAATACCGACATTACTTCCATCGTTTTCAACGGGTCCAAATGCGCGGGGTTGCGCGTTTTCTAATCCCAACGGCGTAGCATACCGGATAGCTGCGCCTGTCAAGAGCACCGCGCCGCCGCTTTCAGCGTAGTCTAAGAACGCATCAAGTTCTGCACCAGATAATCCCCCCGGATCGGCATCGCCATCATGCCACCAGATAACCCCAAACTGTTTGAATGTGTCACTCTTCAAATCAGCCTTCGCGAGTTGTTCTGTTTTAAAGGTCTTTTCAGCAAACTCCAATGCGGGTGAAGTAAAGGCACCCTTGTCACCGAGGTAGATGAACCCGACTTCCACCGCCGCGCCACTAACACTTATACCACAAACGAAAAGAAATGTCAAACAAAATACGATGTGGCTTACAAGTTTCGCCAAATCTTGCCATTTAAAAGTCCCTTCCATGATTGCTCCTTATATGTTTACACGAAGTGGCACGCGGATGCTTATCCTTACTGATAACATCCTTCAAAAATAGTGTTGATGCTCGTATCAGGCTTCTCTTTCCTCTGGTTCTCCACAAATAGTATCATGAAATAACGGTTTTGTCAAGGTCTTTGACGTAGAATTCGCAAATATTGCCCCTATGAAGACAAGTCTGAGTCGTTATAGCACTCACGAAGCCGTCTGTTGCCCGCCCGCACGAAACTGGGTTCAATCTCAAATCCAATGAAATCCCGCTGGTGTCGCTTACACACCACAGGACAGGTACCGACTCCCGCAAAGGGATCCAAAACCAAATCTCTCGGTGATGAACTCGCTAATACAATCCGCTCAATGAGTTTCTCCGGTTTCTGGATCGTGTTGAGGGATTTTCTGCTCACTAACTCCTTGGATTTATAGGTTAACTGCTTTATGTCGCCCCAGACATCGCCGGGATTCTTTCCTTTTGAATTATATTTCGTCTTGCCAAATTTACCGTTCGTTACGGATGGTACATTTTCGCACCGACTTCGATGCGCTAACTCAACAAGTTGGGCGACTCTGATGGCATCTAAGTTATAGCACCTCGGTTTTTTGCCCTTGATAAAATAGCAGATGATGTCGTAGTTGTTAGTGTAACTGATTCGTCCTTGTGCAAGTCGACCCGGCTGATACCATACAATCTTTGAACGAAGATTTAAGTATTCTTGATAGTCTATAAAGTCGATGCAGTCCGGTTTTCCAAACAGATAGAGCGCGGC
Organism: Candidatus Poribacteria bacterium; assembly: GCA_026713385.1. GTDB lineage: Bacteria > Poribacteria > WGA-4E > WGA-4E > WGA-3G > WGA-3G. Next base: position 7,496 of record JAPOOP010000467.1, read on the forward strand.
GCCGTCCTTCAGTTTCGGTGCGAACTCTTTAATAAGCGCGAGGTTAAACTCCTGAATTGAGGAGATCCTGTCCCACGGCTCGTCCGTTACGCCGTAGGGTCCATCACACACAATCAGATCCACAGAGGCATCTTCTACCTTTTTCAGTAGATTAAACGTATCGCCACAATGGATGGTGTTGCGTTCAAGCATAATTTCGTTTTATCTCAATCTTTGCTGGCGTGGTGTATCGCCTTTCCAGCGACTATCCCGAGCCCAATGATAAACACTGCAAACGTAGTAATTGCAACCCATTCCATTATAATTCCTCACATCGGTCCCACGCGCCGCGATCCTCTGTCCATAGCGAGCATGGAGGCATCAAAACTTTGTTTTAAGAGTTCAAATTTGATGTCCTGTTTCGCATCGACATGCCAGAGATTTTCAAACTCGTCTGGGTCATTAATGAGGTCGTAGAGTTCACCCGCTTCGTGTCCGTGATAAACTACTAATTTGTAACGTTCAGTTCGGTACATTGTTGCGAAAGTGTGATCCGGCAGGTCTACAGCGTCGTAATACTCGCATCGGACGAAATCGCGGTGATGGTTCGGATCCGTTTCACCGCGGAGAATAGGCAGAAGTGATTTGCCGTGCATCTCCTCGGGGACTGTTAAGCCTGCCAATTCCAAGAGTGTAGGTGCTTTGTCAACGAGTTCGACAAGCGCGTCACTCTTAAGTCCGTTCGCAAACTGCCCCTGCCATGAGAAAATCAGTGGCACCCTGACCAAGCCTTCGTAAAACCTACAACCCTTTTGGATTAGCCCGTGGTCGCCGAGTGTCTCTCCATGGTCACTGGTGAAAATGATGACAGTGTTTTCCCGTTGTCCTGTTTCATCAAGCGTTTCGAGGATCCTACCCAATTGTTCGTCAATCAGTTGGATCATCGCGTAATAGGCGGCTATGAGTGTTTTGGCATCTCTCGCACCGACTGCCTCTGCTTCTTGACGCGGGGTCTGCGGTAAGATTGGACTCCGAATGTCCAGTTCGTCAGGTGTACGTACTTTGGATTGAAAATCGACCGCTTGTAGTCGGGTCTGCTGTTCCAGATCGCTGTTTCGGAAAAGTGGTTCTGGCATTTCTGCCGGATTATATTGTTCTCGGTGTGTTTGTGGTGGATTAAACGGCGGATGCGGATCGTAGATATTGACACTCGCGAGCCATGGGCAATCCCGGTCTTCGAGAATGAACTCAATCGTTTTTTCTGCACACCACGCGGTCTGATGCAACTCCGCTGGCACACCTTCTGGATTCCGGTTCAACTCGCCTAAAATATATCCCTTCGTGCGGACCCAATCAGCATAGTCGTGTCCCTGTTCCCAGTCATCGCGTGGTGCGTGGCTGTATTGCCAGTAACGGTAACCGTCGTTTACGCGCGGTTCCACCCGGCGGTAAGCACTCGCAAGATGAAGTTTACCAATCAGCCCGCAATCATAGCCGATGTCTGCAAGGGTACGCGTTACAAGCGGATACGCCTCTGGAAAAAAGTCATTTCCGTTTCGTATAGCGTGTGTCGCGCTTGGATACATACCTGTAAGAAAGCTCGCTCGACTCGGCGTGCAAATAGGGCTTTGACAATAGGCATGTGTAAATGCAACACCTTCCGCTACTAAATTGTCGATGTTCGGTGTTGACACATACGAATTGCCCAAAGCACCGATAGTGTCGTAACGCTGCTGATCTGTGCAAACCCAGAGTATGTTGGGTGCCTTAACAGCCATAAATCAGCCTCTTCATACCTACTATTTAGTTTTCGCGCTGAATCCAGTCTCTTTAACGATGTCTGCAAGGTCCGCGGCAGTGACGGTGTTCTTCCGGACTTTAATGATGGCTTGGTCGGGAAGAGAAACCTCAACGCTGATAACGCTTTGATGCTGTGTAAGTGCATCCTGCACTTTTGCGACACAAGCCCCTCACGTCATACCTGACACTACGAGAGCGACATCTTCGCTTCCCGCGGGTTCAATCGGGACGGACATAAAGGCGTTCAGTAGTTTACCCGTGGCAGCATCAAATATCCGAATCTTTCCATCAAAACCGCCTGTGGCGAGTTGTGTGCCATTCGGATGGAACGAAACTGCGAAAACACCAACTGCATCGCCTTGCATACTTGCTAAACGCTTTCCGTCTTCTGTGTTGTAAATGCGTGCTTCACCGCCTCCGCTACCAGTCGCAAACCGACTCCCGTCTGCTGAAAACGCAATCCCTTCAATTGTACCCGACTGTGCTTCATACGCTTGGATAAGATTGAAATCTGTATTACCTACATCTCTCCGTATTTCGCGAAAGATTTTGTAGAGACGTGGGATCCGATCTTCGCCAGCACTTAAGACCTGATCTTGGGTCGGGTGCCGTGCGATGGTGTTAATTTCCCCATAACCCTTGTTGCTGGAGTTGATGTCGTCCACGAAAGAGCCTGTGTCTACCTCAACCAATTTGAGGGCGGTATCGCGCCCGCAACTCACGAAGTGGGAGCCATCGGTAGAGAAAATCGTGCCGAAAACCCAGTCGCTGTGATTGTCGAATTTAATCAGTTCTTTCTCGTCCTCAACGGATAACACACGAACTGTTTGATCTGAACATCCGAAAGCGATGCGACTTGCGTCTGGTGAGAAAGAGAGCCCGTACACAGTATCGTAACTGGAACGTATTGCTTTAATAAGCGTATTCGTTGCGGTATCCCATAACTGCACTTCGCCAAATTGTGCAGGGGATCCACCTGCCATGCCTAAGATCTTTCCATCTGCCGTGTACATCAGCGATTCTATGCGATGCGCTTTGCCTACCAGTCTTGCTTTGAGTTCAAAATTCGTTGTGTCGTACAGCAAAATTTCACGGAATCCGGACACCGCGAGTGTGCTGCCATCAGGCGAATATGCCAGGGCAGTAACCACGGGAGGCACGGTGTAAGTTGGATAGTTTCCCTCACCCATATCGTCGACTTCGGCGGGGGTGTCATCGTGTGCACCTTCGAGAATCCAGCGTCGAAATAATTCGACCTCTTCCGCGGAGAGCGGTTCTTGGTTCTGTGGCATTGCCGGTTCGTCGCCGGAGATCAGTTCGATAAGGAGACTTTCATCCGGTTTCCCAGGGACAATTGCATCGCCTGCCATTCCACCTCGTTTGAGATCTGCGTAGGTTGTCACAATCAGGTCGCCGTTCGGATCGCCGGGGTGATGGCATCCTTGACAACTCCGTTTGAGGATCGGGACAATCTCGGAATGGTAGCTGATTGTTGGATCTGTAGCGTGCTGGTCTGCTGTTGCAAACGGGATTAATGCTACAAGACAGAGCAGATACACCCCTAAATAAATCGTAAACCTTGATCGTGATATTTTCATGTTGTTAAAACCCTCTATGAAAAGGTTATCGGGCTTACAAAGCCGTCCTACAATAGCAAGCTGAGCCAAAGATGCTCAGTTGACATACTTTAATTTAATAATTATATCACAATTTTATAATGCAATTCAAGAAAAATATTGTGCCGAACATTTCACATTGACATCTGTCACATAATACGATATACTTCTTTTGCCGAATACAAGGCAATACACGCTTACAAACGCTTAACTATCTTAACTATATTAAGGAGATTTCCTCAATGAAAATTCACTCAGGACACAACCTACAGATTCCCTATGCCGCTGGTCTCGTTTTAGCTTTACTCATCATCGGCTTCACAGGAAACATACAACTCGCAGATGCAGCAGATACCTACGAAATTGATACAGCACATTCAATGATACTTTTCCGAGCAAAACACATGGGGATTACCTACAACTATGGAAGGTTTAATGAATTCACTGGCAAGATTACAATGGACGAGGATGTTTCCAAGAGCATGGTGGAATTCGAGGTAAAGACAGCGAGTGTTGATACTGCTAACGAAAAACGCGACCAACATCTCAGGAGTTCCGACTTCTTCAGCGCAAAGCAATTTCCCGTCATTACCTTCAAAAGCACGAAGGTGAGTATGAAGGAAGGTGAAGAAGACGTGTTGGAAGTCACGGGCGACCTTGAATTGCTCGGTGTTAAGAAATCTATCACTGTGGATGTCGAGATTACTGGAAAAGGCAAAGCAAGAGGTGGAGAATCTCTGATTGGGTTTGAAAGCGTCTTCACGATTAAGCGGAGTGAATTCGGTATGACTTACGGCGCGGGAGCTGTCAGCGATGATATCCGCCTTACTGTTAGTATTGAAGCCAAGGGAGAATAAGAATATCCACTCCGATTTCCTGTGGGTGTGCTCTTCCAGACCATTACCTCCGCAAAATGCACAAATGGACATTCAGCGATGTTAACACTCAAGCAACTTTTCCTCGGTTTATTTTTGCCGGCTGTTGTGAGCGGTGGGGTTCTTATATTCGCGAGATCCCTCTCTTCCAAACAGAACGCAATTAGCTCTGAGAAGAAGGAAAATAGATCTTCAGATTGGCTCATCGCTGTTGCGCTCAGTGTTGGCTACATTGTTGGCTATCTCGGTTTGGAAGGGCTCCCGTCATTTCCGCCCCGTTTGGGAGCGCATTGGCTCTGCTATCTTGCTGTTATCGGACTGATCGTTGGGGGACTTTGGAATTTTTCGTTTTGGGGACGTATAATAACGCAGGTGGCACTTGCTGTTATCATACCGCGTCTTCTCTTAGCGCCAACGTTTAGACATACGTGGGGTCAACTTGAAGGGATTATTTGGTGGGTGTGCCTCGCCGTCGCGATTTTTATTTTTTTGAATCTCGTGCAACAGAGTTTCACGACCCTGATATCAGATGCTTCTGTTTCGTTTGTCTATTTCGGACTCTCTGGAGGGACTGCCCTCATTCTTGCGTTTTCTGGAGCTTTACGGTTGGCGCAACATGGGGGTATTCTCGTAGCACTCTTCGCTGTGAGTTGGGGGATCGCACTCGTTTCACAGCGGCGTTCCGATAACAATCGGTACATCTTTCCACCCAGCGCATCACCCGTCGTGGCACTCCTACTTGCGGGTATCTGGATGAACGGTTATTTTTTTGAAGAAGTCCCGACAGCGAGTGCTATTCTGTTATTAATCTCGCTGCTCTTCGTACATGTCGGACGGATAGAAGTAATTCGGGGACTTGGGACGCGGCGTTCTGCGCTTGTCCAGATAGTAGCGATTGCGTTACCGGTAGTTATCGCAATCGGTATCGCTATTGCACGCTCAGGTCTTTTTGGTGATGGCAGCGGTTATTAATTAACATGAACAAAAGGCTGGAGAAGTCTGTCTAAACACCTAATGTGAATTCTTTTGTAGTCGTGCTAACAAGTTATCAAATATGCCCTGTTTTGGACATAGGCGTTTAAAGTCCGCCCGATTTTGTGCAGTTCTTTCTGGACATCTTGCTGTGGATTCCATTACTGCGGTGTTGTTCGGATTGGCACAGAATTTGCTGCTGGTTGTTTAACTGTAAGAATTTATAGGAAGCCATGGTACGGAAGGGACCCTTTTGCATGCGACAAAAAATCTAAGAGGTTTTCTTGGTTTTTAGAAAGAACAGACAATTGGAGGTAAAAATGAGTTTGACACATAATCTGACCCGTTTTGGCGTAGTTTATCAACCAAAACTTGTTGTTAAATGTTTTGCCATAGCGTTTCTGCTTGGCGTTTTGTTTTTTCTTAACGGCTGCGTCAAGATGGAAGCGACCCGGAAGGCGGATTGGGAATCACATTTCACAGATTTGTACTTCGTCAATCATAAACAAGGATGGATTGTCGGGGAAAAAGGGCTGATTATCCATACGGCGGATGGCGGAAAGACGTGGAAGCAACAAGAAGTTGATACAACAAGCCCAGGATTTCGTCTTCCTGATGCCTCCTTAGACTTCAAA
>JAPOOP010000238.1 GCA_026713385.1 Candidatus Poribacteria bacterium
CGCGTCCCCACATCGGATACGCTACTCGGCTCCGACCCCTTTCATAAAAAACCGAATTATTCCGCAGTGCTAACAACACTTGAAACAAGCACAGGATATCGCGGCATTTCTGTTGCTTTCACCGCTGGTGCTGGAAACGATTGGATCGCTTACGGAGTCAAGGATCTTGCCCAACTCGTTACCGGGATGGAGATGCAGACTTTCGTTGACGATCCGGGCGCGTTCCACAGACTTCTCGTTGATCATCACCAGTTGCGCTGGCTTGCTGACGGTGTTAACCGGATGGCGATCGGAAGCATTGTCAATGCAATGTGGGATGTCTGGGCGAAACTCGTGGATAAACCACTCTGGAAACTCCTTGTCGATTTGCCGCCGGAGAAGATCGTGCAGTGTATTGATTGGCGGTACCTGCGCGATGCCCTGACACCTGATGAAGCAGAGAAAATTCTTAACACACACTGGGATAGTCGAGAAGTCCGTGAGCAGAAACTCCGTCAACAGGGACCGAAAGCGTATTCCACCGCGGGATGGCTCGGTTTGACGGACGAACAGATTATTGAGACAATCAATCAAGTAAAAGCCGCAGGACTGGACTGCTTTAAAATGAAGGTCGGACAGGATCTGGACTTTGACAAGAAACGTCTCGCCTTCATTCGGGAAGCAATCGGTCCAGACGCACGTTTGATGCTCGACGCAAATCAGATTTGGGGTGTCGATGAAGCAATCGCCTATATGGAAGAATTAGCACAGTTTCAACCGACATGGATTGAGGAACCGACGGCACGCGATGATGTCCTCGGCTTTGTGAAGATCGCACGCGCCTTAGAGAAACACGGTATTGGTGTCGCTACAGGGGAGCAGGTGCCATCGCCTGTCATCTTCAAACAGTTAATCACGAATGACGCGATCCGATACTGCCAGATTGACGCGACGCGACTCGGAGGGGTTAACGATGTGCTCGGAGTCATCTTAATGGCGGCAAAATACGATGTTCCCGTCTGCCCACACGGGGGTGGCATCGGGTTGTGTAACATGATTCAACATTACGCCATTTGGGATCAAATTTGCGTTGCTGCGCATTCGGAAACACAGGTTGTTGAATACCTCAACTTCTTACAAGAGGACGTTTTCCTGGACCCAATTCAGGTGCGCAATGGTGCCTATGTTACGCCGACAGTCCCGGGTTGGGGACTTGAGATGTATCCGGAGTTCGTCGAGGAGCATACCTATCCGACAGGTTCAGTCTGGCAGGGGAGAGAGGCATCTGGCGGGATAACTTTTTTGGCATAGTTGTTTTGGATCCAATGAAAATGCGCGGTTAAAAACCGCGCCGATAAGAAAACAGAATGCTTGGTAGGTTAAGTCTGTTAGGATTTAGCGTCCTCTGCCCGTTCTTTAAACGCCGCTGCTCCGGATGTAATCCATCCGCCAACGCCTGTCATCAGAAACCGCACGCCTGCTTTAACATATTTCTCAACTGTAGCATCGAGTGTCAAGGTGCCAGCAACCCGCCCCGCGTCTTGGATACGTGCAAGCGCGGAATCTATTGTGTTCTGGACATCTGGGTGGGTCAGATTCCCGATATGCCCCATAGAGGTTGCTAAGTCCGACGGTGCAACGAAAAATACATCAATATGATCAACGGTGAGAATTTCGTCGAGATTGTTAACCGCGACGATGTCTTCAATCAAAACAATGGCGAGCGTTTGCGAGTTGGCGACATCAAAATAGTCGTCCACACCGTAGCCTTGGCGGCTGGTATACATCCCACGGTGTCCAATCGGTGCGAACTTCACACCATCTACAACGTTTTGTGCCTCCGCTTTTGTGTTGACATGCGGGACACAAATGCCCATTGAACCGCAATCCAATGTGCGATAGATAAGTCCTTGGTCGTTGCGGTTGACACGTGTGATAGAGGTCATTCCCCAGAGGTCGCATGCCCGCGTTAGATCGCCGATTCGCGACGCATCGACAGCACCGTGTTCACCTTCCAACCATACGCCATCGTATCCGTTCGGACCGAAGAGGTCTATATCATCGGCATTTGTCAATCCTGAGATGACGTACGCGAGATCGCCAGCTGCTAACTTCTCTTTAACCCGATTTTGTCGTATTTCCATAGATTTCTCCCATACGGTAGGCGAAGTTTCCTAACCTCACCGATTTACACTGTATTACTAAATTGTATATTCTGCTGTAAAAATAAAGGGTATCAGGAATCCTGAAAGTTGTCCACAAAAAAGTGAAGTGCGCACTTGAGAGGCGCGCACTTCATGTTTAGGGTTATAGTAGTACTCTCATTCAATAAATCGTCCACTGCCAACCGAAATATCAATCCCTGCTACCTATTCACTGGCACTGGAGCGTATCAGGTGGACACCCATCGCACCGTTCAACAACGGAAGTGTGGCATCAAAGGTAATCCATATCAACGATCGGGTATTGTGACCGACAGCAGTAAAGCCCGACCCAATGTCGCTGATGCCGAACCAGTTCCAGAAAAAGATTATAGCGGCGAACATGAACCCATAGAACATTATGTTTCCCGCTATGAACTCTTGAACGCTCGAATCCGCACCGGCACGGCTCATGCGGATGTAACCGAATATCACTCCAAGTATTATTGAAATAGCAGAGAGTGGGTTGATGTAATTCCAAGCGGAGCTATAGGGACTATCATCGGTGGAAGTATGGTAAATCGGTTCAAATACCGTCTGGATGGCGACTATCGCCGCAATGACGATAAGCACAACGCCTATAATTCGTTTGAGGGCTGCCATGAGAATTTCCTCCTCTTTCCTGACTGGGTATCGTTAAATCCTATCCCAAGAAACGAAATTGGGTATAGCATTGTTGATCGATGAAGTTCGAGATCCTTATCCTTTTCGGTAACGCAACAAAGGGTTACCATCATTTCTTGACAAAATTAAAGAAAGAAGCGACTCAATATCAATCAACAGACACTGAGTCGCTTCTTTTCGATTTTAACGCTGACCTCTATCGTTCGAGGCTTACCATCTTCCGCAGGGAGGGGCACCTCGTTTGTTTGTAGTGGGGGAAAATGGACCCCTCCTACATCACGTTTCCCGAAACCGTTGCTGCCATCTGCGTGTCCCGCATATCCCCTTCCCTTGTAACAATCTGGCTGTTGGCATCCCAGCCCGAACCGGTGACCAACGCCGTTGTTGATCGCCGGTCGATAATAGGTGCCGGTGTGCGTCAATTCATTATAACTCAGGCACAAAGAACCTTGTGGTGTGAAGTGAACACGGTCTCGGATATTCATTGTTGGGACCCCCATAGTAAGGTTTTATCCCAAAAAGAAAATTACCACGTGTTACGGAAAAATTCGCCAGATTTGCCCGCATTATACATTTTTCAACATTTATAGTAAAGCCCGAAAATATCTGCACACCCTCGGTAGGTGCGGTTTCTAACCGCACCGAGTTTGGTGTAAAATTAATTACAGAATTCACTATAATGTCAATTTTTTTTACAGAAAAGTATATTGGGGGATAAATCGCAGATTACAGGATTATGTTGAAAGAGGAAAGACCCGCGAAAACCGCGCTTTATTTAAGCTAAATGGAAATAAACGCCTCAATCTCCTCAGCATACTTCTCAAAATCGCGCGCAGCAAGAGACTTCAGGTTATCCAACTGCGTAAGGGTATCCAACTCCCAGAAATCGATTTCTGGATTGATTCGCAGGTAATTCTCCTGCAACAGCAATTTTGTTGTATTAGCGGATGCCTGAGATTGCAGCGTCATCACATAGGATGTCAACTTCGCACCACCCCACCCAGTGATAAATCCCCATCCGCGTCTGTTGCGATACATATTTACCGAATGCCCTGTGCCAACGGACAGCATCCGAATCTCTTGTGCTTCTTTCCCAAACGCCGAGAGTGCCTCCGTGAAGGCGACCGTGGACGGATTGTTTGCCCACAGTCCACCGTCTGCTAACAGGAAATTGCCAACGGATTTTGGGGCGAAAAACGTCGGCGCGGCACAGGAAGCGAGGATTGCATCCCTCAGATTCACATCTTTACCTGTAGGCGCGATCTCCGAATCGCGACATCCATAATTTGATCTAAAGATATGAACTTCACTTTTAGCGATCTCGGAGCTTGTTATTATCAGCGGACTTGCTATTTCGCCGAGCGGCGTTGCAGGGAGATGCTTGGCAATAATTTCCGCGAGTTTTTGGTCGGGATATTTACTGAGGAACAACGGGATGCGATACCACCTTCTGCGGAAGATATAGGGTGTTTCAGTCTCAAAAAGCTCAACAATCTCCGTCATTGGAATATCAGACACAGCGGCACCGGCGATAATTGCCCCCGTGCTTGTTCCAGCGATGAGGTCAAAACGAGTTCTGATACGTGTCCCAAAAACCTGTTCAATTTTGGCAAGAAGTTGGGCGGTATAAATGCCACGAGTACCACCGCCATCTAACGCGAGGATGTGAAAGGTGTCTGTGTTGTCCATTGAGTGTTTCCCGATGTATCTCAGACATAGATTTTTCGATATCTTTGTATACTACAGTCAAAATACCACACCTCCCTGCCAAAATCAACCGAATTTTGGCACTTGACACAAACCCACAATTTCTGTAAAATATTGTTCAAAACAGCAGCGCAAGGAGCAATCATGAATCGTAGAAATTTTTTAATTCACGGAAGTACCGCGTTGGCAGGACTGTTCGTCGCGAGCAGCCCACTGCGTGTATATGCCCAGCATGACCACCAGGCAGGTCAGAAATTACCATCCTTACCTTACGCTTATGATGCGCTTGAACCGCATATTGACAAACGCACAATGGAAATCCATCACGGGAAACACCACCAAGGCTACGTCAATAAACTCAACGCCGCAATCGCACGCAGTCACGATCTACAGCACATGACCCTTGAAGGTATGCTCCGAAATATCGAAAAGGTGCCGAAGCATCTCCGACAAGCCGTTATCAACAGCGGTGGTGGACACGCCAACCACACGCTTTTCTGGAGCATTATGACACCGAACAGCGGCGAACCGACAGGCAAAGTCGCCGAAGCCATTCAATCCACTTTCGGATCTTTTGATGCCGGCAGTGAAATGTTCGTCAAAGCCGCGAAAACGCATTTCGGGTCAGGCTGGGCATGGCTTGCCCTTGATGAAAACAAGAAGTTGCAGATATACTCAACATCGAATCAGGATAGTCCGTTGATGAAGGGACATACGCCTGTCCTGGGTCTTGATGTCTGGGAACATGCCTACTATCTCAATTATCAAAACCGACGCGCTGATTACGTTGATGCGTGGCTCAATCTTATCAATTGGGAACAGGTTAACGCTAACTATCTCGCAGCAATGAAAGCTTAAACTTGGCTACAAGTCGCGCCGAATGAGAAAAAGAGGAGACACCATGGAGCGTAGAGATTTTTTGCGGCAGAGCGGTTTAACGCTCACCGGGTTGTTGCTCAGCCCTTGGGCGGTCTACGCCTTCCCAAACCGTGAAGGGGAAGTGCTTATCCCGTTTACGGATCAACCGCCGGAACCGCCTTCAAAACGCGGTTTGCTGGATTGGGACAAACTCAATTCCTTTATCACACCAAACGATGAATTTTTCAACGTTTCGCATTACGGCAAGCCGGAAGTAGACCTCGCTACGTGGCAACTGGAACTAAGTGGTTTGATCGAGAACCCGTTGAAGCTCACGATTGAGGACATCAAGGCGCGTCCCCGACAGGAGGTAACCTTTACACTGGAATGTTCTGGTAACCATGGATTTCCAACGTTCACGGGTGGAATAGGCAACGCGAAATGGGCGGGGACACCCCTCGCACCGATCCTCAAGGAAGCCGGCATCCGAGAAGCCGGCATTGAGGTTATCTTCTTCGGACACGATGTCGGAGAGGAGGAACGGCGCGACGTAAAAATGCGTCAGAATTTTGCCCGAAGCATGTCTGTTGAAGACGCTCTACAAGACACCAACCTCCTCTGTTATGAGATGAACGGTGAGCCATTACCTCATCCGAACGGTGCCCCGCTACGCTTGATCGCTCCCGGTTGGTACGGCATCGCATGTGTTAAATGGCTCAAACGCATTGAGGTACGCGACACCCGATTTATGGGGAGATTCATGGGACGCGACTATGTCACCATACGCGAGGAGAAACGTTCCGACGGTGAATCGGTCTGGATGGAAACTTCAGTCGGTAGAACGAAGTTGAAATCGTTAGCAGCGAAGGTAACCCGTATCGGCGATAAATACCGTATCTACGGAGCCGCGTGGGGTGCTCCTATCCAAACGGTTGAAGTGAGTATTGATGGGGGGGCATGGCAAAAAGCGACAATAGATCCAGAAGAGGACGCGGAGTTCGCTTGGAAAATCTGGCACCTCGACTGGAACAACCCATCGAAGGGTGAGCACACCGTCGTTTCAAGAGCCATTGATACGATGGAAAACATACAACCCGCAGGCGATTCCGACTACATCACTGGAAAACACACCTATTGGGAAAGCAACGGTCAGGTCATCCGGCAAGTCAATATCGAATAGGAACCTCTTTGTGAATTGGAAACTTAATAATGGGCTGCTCTCCATCAAAACCCAAGCCCGCAACATCGGCGCGGGCGACTCGTGAGAATGATGCGTCAAAGTCCTGACTTACATTGTTCTTCCGCAAGGTAAAATTAAAAATATGAA
>JAPOOP010000514.1 GCA_026713385.1 Candidatus Poribacteria bacterium
CTTTGGAACGCAAGGTCCCGTTCATCCGAAGAAAAACTATGTTGTCAGCCGCACTGCTGAACTCGCAGATTTCATCATGCGCGTCAAAGAGGGGCGTTACATTGTTATCTTCGCGCCGCGGCAGACCGGCAAAACGACCTTTTTCCAGCGTGCCTTAGATGTATTCGCTGACGAGGCGTCGGCTTACTTCCCAATTCCGTTGAACTTCGAGGAATATGAAGACTGCACGCCATCAGTCTTTTACAGCGGTCTCTACACAGATATTCGCGAGGAGATAGAAAATTTTTTTGCGCGACGCGGAGAGGTATTGCCCAAGGCGTTAACGAATTTTTTGCAGAACGCTGAGATAACCGATCATCTCTCGATGGGAAGATTCTTTAGACGCTTTTCGAGTTTTCTGGGTGACCAACGCGTCGTCCTCATCATAGACGAGTTTGATGGTATCCCGAAGGAGGCGGTAAGGGGTTTTCTGCATTCACTCCGCCGTATCTATGTTTCAAACCCTGTTTCTCGATGTCCGCATAGTATCGGTATTGTGGGTGTCAAGAGTATTACGCAGCTAAACTACGACAGATCCATCTCCCCGTTCAATATCCAAGACGAGTTCAATTTGCCGAACTTCACGCTTACGCAGGTGCAAGAACTCCTTGGGCAATATACGGAAGAAGTGGGTCAGGCGTTTGCCCCAGAGGTTGTTACATCTATTCATAAGCAGACTGCTGGACAACCTGTTCTCGTCAACCGATTCGCACAAATTCTCACGGAGGAGTTGGATATTCCGAAAACCGAACCGATTACGCTACCATACTTTACAACGGCACATGCCCAGCTCCTTGCGGAAAACAATGTCAACATCACACACTTGATAACCAACATCCGCAAAAACCCACGTTTTGAAAGTATGCTGATGCGTATTATGGAACGTGACGAAGGCGTGGACTTCAATCCAGATAATGACATTATCAGTGAACTCGCCACTTATGGGGTCATCGCAAGAGGTAATGACGGGGTCTGTGAGATTCTCAATCCGATTTATCTCTATCGTATTATGAGGGCATTCAAGCCACTCGTAAACGGGTTAGAGCAAGAATACTTCCCGGCAGATACCAGCGACGCACTTCGGGATTATCTCACACCTACGGGGCAGATTGAAATGGAGGCGTTACTTGATAACTTCCGAGATTTCATAGCACGTGCCGGGTTCAGGATTTTGCAGGTCCCAGATACGCCGCAAGAATCGGTAGGACGGCACCTCTTGCTTGCTTATCTTGATGAGTTTGTTAGGCGTATCGGTGGTGTTATGCACATAGAGGTGCAAACCGGACGTGGTAGAATGGACATCCTTATTACTCACAATCAGCAAAAATACATTGTTGAGACAAAGATTTGGCGAGGCAATAGTCGCTATCAAGCAGGAAAGAAGCAATTAGCGGCATACCTCAGGGTGGAAGGAGCAACAGAAGGGTACTATGTCGTCTTTGATCATCGCCAAGATCCAGAGCCGCGTCGGGAGACCGAGACGATCGACGCTGTAAC
>JAPOOP010000412.1 GCA_026713385.1 Candidatus Poribacteria bacterium
ACGCGGTCCCCCGAAATCAGAGAATCGGAACCCGATAATTCCAGTATTATCTGTGAGTTCTGCCATGTGATCAGTGGGGTTTGGATGCCCCTCTGGAACCAGTCCGATTCCTAAAAACCGATTCGGGTGCTCTTTGAGGCAATGGAGTAGATAGCGATGCTGTTCTATACTCGTGCCAGCCATCTGGACGAGAACTGCTTGATCGATCTGGTGTTTCTCCATTTCACCTAATAGTTTTTCGACAGGCTCTTCCCGTTCGGCGGGCCAAACGTCTGATATCTCCCTCGGAAACTCGGTGGAGGCTTTTGTGAAGACGTGTAGATGCGCGTCAATTCGTGGCATACGATACCCTCCTTTGATTAGCCATCCAAACTAAACAATTTGCGACGTTCCGGGGTCTGACAGTATTCTGAGATGGAGGCATACTGTTCGGGTCCAATGCGTCCCGGTGTGCGCTTTTCGTAGATTAGGATAATTGATTTACGCGGTCCGTCGGAGTGATTGTCCATTGAAACATGCCATCCGCATGAATTGAACATAATCGCTGTGCCTGCTTTGCCTGGGAAGGTTTTATGTCCCGGCATACTCTCTTGTCGCATCGGGCGCGTGTAGGGACCAGCATCCGGTTTATGACTGCCCGGCACAAAACCGAATTCCCCGCCTCCCCGTTCGACATCATTGACGTAGATTTGCACCTTAATATGGAGCGGATTGCTCTGTGACACGTCGGGGTGCCATCCCGTATAACTCACGGGCCACGGAGCCACCGTCCGAACCTGTGGACCCAATAGGATGAGGTCGTGATCCGTGAACTCCATCAACGCGCCATAGTAGCTTGGATAGTCAATAATATCAATGAAAATTGGATCCTTTTCAAGCGGACTTGGGATGTCATAGAAGGTTGCGACAGATTCTCCCGCTTCGACTCTGTCCAACCATTCTGCCTTGCAGTCATCTGCCCAGTAATCGAACGCGGTTTGGAGTCGCTTGAGGTCTTCGCCTTGAATAGCGTTTTCAAAAACGAGATACCCTTCTTCTTCCCACTGTTCTTTCTGTTCGGATGTCGGTAGAATCATGATCTCCCTCTCTTGACGTATTAGGGTGATGTGAGTAGGCGACAACGGCACCTGCGGATCTTCAAAGTACACCGTTATTGGACTAAAAACTGTGTTTACACGCTTGCAGCAAATTAAAATAACCCAAGTTTTTATCTAATAGGTTTTGGGTGTTTAGACACAAATTTTTTACGGAAAAGCGTATCTTCACACCCCGTAGGGGTGTTATTGCTTCGCAGTGAGAATAGAAAATCGGACGTTCAAGAAGTTGCACCCCGTAGGGGGTTTTTGCTTGGGGTTTTTGATAGGGTATTTCCTCAATTTCTTCACTATGTGAATCAAAAAGTGGCTTAAGTTAAAAAACTTTACCTCTACCAGCAATGCACCAAGTTGTTTCAACTGCATCGCCTCGAATACCTACCAGTTTGTCGTGCAGATTGCTCGTCATTCCTTGGTGTAGCGGGATAACGGAGAGTTGCTCACCGACCTTAAAGCGGTGGGAACACTCACTGACATCAACATGCCCGTGTTCGACCGACATACCGTAAATCTTCGCATCGGGATGTTCAATAATGTGTCCATAAGGTGTTGGTGGATAACTCGTGAAAGTCTTCATCCCACCATCAATAATAATCCGTTCCGGTGTGGGTGTGCTGACAACCGTTACGATGACACGCAGGACACACCTCTCAGGCGCGAGCATTTCCGAGTTCCCGATCCGAGTCATACCCTCGTAGACATAAGAACCACTTCGTGTCTCCGTACAACCGAGTTCTTTCGATGCGGCTTCCGATCCTGTACCGCCACCACTGATGATATTCACGGGAATACCGTCCTGTGTCAGGAGGTCGAGTGTTTCTGTGAGAAACGGTTTAGCTCGGAGGTTGCTCGGATACGTCATCACGCCTTGGAAGTCGATGCCGGGCATTTTCATGATTTGTCGTGCGAGGTCTTGCGCTTTTCGAGGTGACTGTACACCACAACGTCCACTTCCGGTATCGAGTTCCACAACAACCGGAACAGTACAGGTATCGGCGTGTGCCTGCTCGGAAATTCCGTTCGCTGTCTCCTCTGAATCGAGAGCGACGATAATCTTGGCACGTTTCACGAGTGCTGTTAATCGCTTCAGTTTCGGAGTTCCGACGATGTTATAGGGGATAAGGATATTATCGATGCCAGCATCCACCATGACCTCGGCTTCGCCTAATTTCTGGCAGGTAATGCCTTGAGAACCGGCGGCGATCTGCAATTGAGCGATTTCTGGCACTTTGTGAGTTTTGGTATGAACGCGTAGCGGAATGCCAAGTTGATCGCAATGTGTTGCCATTCCGTTGATATTCCGTTCAAGCACGTCTAAATCTGCGGTAAGTGCGGGTGTGTCTAAGGCAGCAATGTTCATAATGGTCCTCGTGGTGGGGGTAACAAGCAACGCCTTACGTCAAATAGGTTTCTGCGCTTAGTTTACCCGTTCTACATTTTTCTGTCAAGCGACTGGCTACGGTCAGAGCCAGTCAGTTTTTACATTTACTATAAGTTTATTATATTTTCACGTTCGTTTTTCACGGAAAAGGGACATATTGCGTTTTGGCGACCCACGGCGCACCTACGTCCGTAATAACATCCGTGAAGCCTCCGTGAAAATGCATGTTCCTAAGACCATTTCTGATTGAAATTGTAGCATGATGCACATCGCATCTGGGCGATTACGCCGCAAAACTTTTAGTTTGGGTTCCCCTTTGTAGCATAGACTGTGAGTCTGTGCGCACAGGTGCGGTTAATGCAATATAAACTTTTAGAAATAGTATAATAAGGGTTTATCGTAAAGTCAGTAATGACTGACTTAATCTTCATTTTCAGAGTAACTTTTTTGAAACCGACTCTCAACGCCTCCGAAAACCCAGTCACCGTCTATGTTTGCGACTTTTTTAAATCCCGCCCTTTTTCAGATTTACTCTGAATACTCTGAAACTTACAACAGTTTCTTTTCTATACTACTGAGCTGTGTCTCCGTGACTGCAACCTTACTGACCATTAACTACTGGTTGCTGGGTCCTGACAACTGAATGATTCTGACTACGATGGTTTCGTCTTGCAATTTCCACAGAAATAAATATAATAGGTACACTTCGCAAGCGTCCACCGTTTGGAGGAATGGTTCTCAGTTGTCGGTTTTAACCATCAACTCGTGCTTTATAGTAAAGCCCGAAAATATCTGCACACCCTCGGTAGGGTCTTTCACCTAACCGCACCGAGTTTGGTGTAAAATTAATTACAGAATTCACTATAAAAGGGAGATTTTAATAAGTTGAAACGATTGATTGTCGGGATAACCGGTGCGAGCGCAGGAGTGTATGGCGTTCGTCTGCTTCAAGTGCTCACGAAGCAGGAGGATATAGAGGTTCATCTAACGATTTCTTCATCTGGAGCGCGCGCCTTGTTTGAAGAACTTCAGCTTGAAATTGACCTTGACAATTTCGAGTTGGAATCGCTCATTGGTGTTTCTTCATCCCAAGTTATCTATCACCATGAATCGGACATCGCAGCACCGATTGCCAGTGGTTCTTTCCGGACTGAGGGGATGATTGTTGTGCCGTGTAGTATGGGTAGCATTGCCTCTATCGCTGGCGGTATGTCGCGCAACCTGATCCAACGCGCAGCGGATGTGTGTATCAAGGAAAATCGCAAACTCGTGGTTGTCCCGCGCGAAACCCCTTTAAGTCCCATCCATTTGGAAAACATGCTCAAATTGTCGCGCTTGGGAGTCTGTGTATTACCAGCGATGCCCGGGTTTTATCACTTCCCAAAAAACGTAGATGACCTACTCAACTTCATCGTCACAAAAATCTTAGATCAATTTGGAATAGATACAGAACTGATTCAGCGATGGAAAGAGTAAGTTTTTAATTTTACCTTGCGGGTGAATAACGTGGGTGTTTTGCTTGGGTGTTTCCGCTTGAGCTTTAGCGTGTTTTTCTCAGGAGTCGCCTGCGCCTGCTTCGCAGTGAGAATGCTGGCTTACTTTTCGGTTGTAGACATCTATTTCTGTCCCGCCCGACTGTAATGTCTATGCCATAACCCCCATAGCAGTGCTGGTATCAGGTTGAGTGCTGCCATTCCCCACAAGATCATCTCTATCTGAAACCGATCTAACAGCATACCGATAATCAGTGAGCTGGCACCGCCCATGAGTGTAAAAAGGGCGAACTCAGTGCCGAAGATACGTCCACGAATTTCGTTCGGGGCGCGTTGCAGCAGCAATTGTGTTGAAAACACCCATACGATTCCGCCTCCAATGCTCCTCACAAGCCCACCGAAAAGCAAAACACCAAAATTAGAAACAGGAGCCATGATAGCTATTCCGATCACCGCAATTAAGTAGCCGAGGGTGATGCATATTCGGAGCGGTTTATCCCGATCGCCGCTCCAACGCCGTGCGAGAATGGGTCCAATGCCACTTCCGATGCCGTTTATGCAGTATATCATCCCTAAACTCAATGCACCACCGACCCCAATAACGAAATAACTATTGGAGATTTCAACCAACACGACCTGAAGACCGGTAGACATTAAAAAAGATATCGCTGCCTTATGCAGTGCGATGATAAGGACGTCGGGGTGCTGAAACATGTAGCGGAGTGCTGTGAACTTTGCGCGCCCCACGGCTTCTCCGCCAGTGGATGACGAGCCTGGCAGTCTAATCTTAAGCAAGAGTCCAGCCGATATAGCAAAGGTGAATCCGTCAATAATGAAAGCCGTCTGACTCCCAAAGAGTCCTGTTGTTAAACCACCGATGGCGGCACCGACGGCAAGCATCACCGACCAAGAGGCCGCCCCAAGCGTATTGGCAGTGCCGAGTTCTTGTGGAGAGGTAATGTCTGGTAGGATGGCACTCCGGGCAGGACTGAAGAAACCGCTTACACCGAACAGAAGGACCGTGAGAACATAAAGCAACCAGATATCGTTTGCATCTCGGACGAAAAGGAATCCAAGAACGACGACAGCACGCACGAGATCGGTGATGATTAAGAGATGTTTCCGGTTGTATCTGTCAGCGAATATCCCCGCAATCGGGGCAACGGCAAATGGTGCCAACATTCGGATTGTAAACAGAATGCCTAACGCCAGGCCAGAGTCAGTGAGTTCAGCAATGAGTATTGCTGACGCGATGAGGTTAAACCAATCCCCCAGCAGACTGACGATCTGTCCGCCCCAGAGCCAGCGGAAGTTAGCATTCTGTAGAACTAGTTCAAAATAGCCGACCGGTTTCCCGATGTGCCGTTGTTCTTCCGCTGGCTTTGCTGAGGGACGTTCCTGTTTAGACAATTAGAGGTTCCACCGCTCGTTAATCGGTTTCTGGTAGACTTCGATATCGCCTGCGACTACCGCTTCATAGTCAACTGCCTGTCCGCAGGCATTTGACTCGTAAATCGCTTCACAGATCGATTTAGCACGAAGTCCTACCTCTGCATCAAGTTCGGGTGGACGGTTGTTCTCGATTGCATCCGCAAAATCGTAGCATTCAAGGACCACGCCATCGGTGAAATTGTGTGGAAAGAGCCGCGCTTCTTCTTCATCCGAAAGGCTTGCCCTATATTCAGCGATAAGGCTTTCCATGCTATGGCGAGTGCCATCTTTAAGAATCACTTCCGCGCCATCGAACGGACCGTGGAATACATCACCGTCATCGAGCAGACAACCTTCGCTACCATAGTAAACAACATGATGCAAATCGTGTCCGACCGCCGCCCATGTACACGTCCAGAGTCCGATGACACCATTTTTGAAGTTAATCGTTGCGACCCAAGTATCCTCTTGTTCGTTTTTGACGAGTTCTCCGGCTTTGGTAACTTGTAAGTCCTCAAATTGACAAACGCGCCCGTACACGGTGCTCGGGTCCCCGAAGAGAAAGCGGAGTGTATCACAATAGTGCGCGCCAGAATCCATCACCATGCCCCCACCACCGAGCGTTAGGTCGAGTCGCCAGTGCCAATCACTTTGCGGGTCTGGTGCCCGATATGAGGCGTGTTGTGCGGAAAACATCCGTAAATCTCCGAGCATCTGTTTCTCGTTCATTAACCATTCCGCAGTGCGTCGGCTCGGCATTCGACGGATATTCTCAGCTGTTGCCGCGATTTTGTTATTCGCTTTCGCTGCCGCAATAATTGCATGGCTTGCCTTGACGGTGACGCCCATCGGTTTCTCCACCATAACGTTGACCCCGCTGTTGAGGCACTTTATCGCGTTGATATGGTGATGGGCATGCGACGTGCAGATGTCTGCGCCGTCTAAATCCGCTGTTGCAAGCATCGTATCGGTGTCATCAAATACCGCTGGCTTTTTACCTGTTACTTCTTTAACTCGGTTCGCGAACCCGTCTGCTCGGTCTTTGACTTCATCGCACATCGC
>JAPOOP010000259.1 GCA_026713385.1 Candidatus Poribacteria bacterium
CAATAGGGAGATATTTCCATGATTAGACCAATAGGGAGATATTTCCATGATTAGACCAATAGGGAGATATTTCCATGATTAGACCAATAGGGAGATATTTCCATGATTAGACCAATAGGGAGATATTTCCATGATTAGACAAATTCTCTTTTACCTATGCCTCTGCTGTGTATTCGCATCTCTATCTTATGCCCTTGATACCCCTAAGATCTTTACAAAGGATAATGTGCTCGCTGCGGGGTGTTATAATGACGGATTTAGCAGTAGTGATATGACCCTGATTATTCAACTCACTGTCGGAAAGGATGTTATTTTTGACGAGGGCTTTGAGGTGAAGTATCATGTTCCTGACGAAGACGTTGAGGGTTGGACTGAACTCGAATTTGACGATACGAAGTGGAAAAAGGACATCACCAGCATCGGGTACGGTGATGGTGATGACAATACGGAAATCAAATCGGGGGAGGTCGGTTCACTTTACACGCGCTATCACTTCGATGTGCCTGAGGCGGTCACAACGAAAAAAGTTATGTTTCGGATTGACTATGACGATTCCTACATCCTCTGGCTGAATGGGGTTGAAATCGGACGTTCAGCCAATATCGCAACACTCTCTCCTGTAGGCGAAATTCCTGTATGGGATGTGTCGAAAATTGTGGATTCAATGCCCGATGTTGAAGCAACGAAAGTCCCGAAAGGAAAACCGAACAAAGACCGTTGGAAGAAACCTGTCACACCCAGAGAACGGGATGTGCACGAGACAATTCATGAATTTGAGATTGATGTCAAATTTGGTGGCGGATCAGGGTTGTCGGTTGAAGCTACAAGCAAATTAACAACGCTATGGGCAAGACTGAAAGGTCATTCCGATTGACAAGAATCATCCGTTTTTTTGCTGCTATTTCACTATTTGATACTGGGGACTTGACGCTGAATTCTGGGTATCAGCTTCAAGTCTCCTGCATCCCCTGATTTCCGAATTACCCATTATGCTCACCTACAGGATATGAAATTATGTAACGCCACTCCTTCAAATATCTCCATTCAATACGCCGCGGATTTAGATAACGTCAGAGAGGTCACACTCCACGGCACAGCGGATTTATCGTTCTGGAAAACGGTGTTGCACAAGGAACGCCTGTTCCCATATCACGAAGCGGATCAGGCAGTCCTACTACTCAGTGCGATAGATGCTACATGGCGGGGGTTCAAGTTTAGGGAGTTTGTTATCGCTGTTGGGGTTTGCTTTAGCGAAGATGGAGCAAACTTGGACGGCTATTATCTGCCACACGCTTTCAATTCGTCCAAACTCTTGGTTTTCTCGGAAAGGGTGTTTTTTCAGACCCCGTATTTTCAGGGTGATATCCAACTTGAAAATAAACTCCCTGCCTCTATCAAATTGCAGGACAGAACAGAAGTTCTCCTCAATGCAGAAATGTCTGTTCAGGACACGCCTCCGATAACTGAATATCAGGAGTGGAGGGGACCTGTCTTTCTTCCAAATAGCCGCGGTAAATTCTTCGCTATTCTCGCGGGTGAGACGGAGAGTTATCCGTTCTCATCTGCTACAGATCGACTTGAACTCAAACCATCACCGCGCCATCCAATTTTTCAGCAACTTATTGAAAGCAATTTTGCTGGCGAGACGTGGAGTTTGAGAAGTAGCTCGCGCCACGCAAAATCAAAAACTTACAAGCGATAAGCAGATTTTGAATAGAGGTCATCCAATATGACAGACACGTGGGAAAAACTCCGAGGTAAAACCTATCCCGATACAGAGGTAGAGCAATTCGCTGCCCTTGAAACGGATGAAACGGTGCACGACTACAAGAAAAGGCGAGAGGCGTGGGCATCAGATCCTTACCGTCCGATATATCACATGTCCTCTCTCTACGGCATGGGGGATGCAAACGGGCTTTGCGAATGGCAGGGCAGGTATCACCTGTTTTATCAATTTGGTCCGCCGGATGTCAATCGAGTGCACTGGGGACACTGTTATAGTGAAGATCTCGTGCACTGGCACGATCTCCCGCCCGCGTTGTATCCAGATACCGAACTGCACTGCTTTAGCGGGCAGTGCCTCGTAGAAGATGAACGGGTTATCGCTATCTACCACGGTAAAATGTCGGGGAATAGTATCGCCACTGCCAACGATCCACTCCTACTCAACTGGAAAAAGCATCCGAATAATCCAGTCATTCCGAATGTCGAGACGAACCAATACGAGCAGCCTTATAACGTCTTTGATCCGTGCATCTGGAAAGAAGCGGACGGGTATTATTCGATCTCGGGGACATCGGCGAACGGTTGGATTCGCGAACGGCGCAGATCTACTTCACACCTCTTCTATTCACAAAACCTGACCCACTGGGAATATCTCCATCCGTTGCTGATTGACGATGTTTTCTGCGATTTAGGTGAAGATGGTGCGGTGCCAAATTTCCTGCCTATTGGAAACGGTAAACACATCCTGCTCCTCTTCAGTCATAAACGTTCGGCGCGCTACTACATCGGCGAATACGACTCTGGAACACACAAGTTTACACCTGAATATCACGGTAGAATAAACCACGGCACCTTCGGTGGAGGGATGGCCTCCTGTCCCTCTGCAACAATAGATTCCCGTGGTCGCCTCATCGCCATTTTAAATTGCTCGGACGGAAGACAGAGTGAAGAAGCCGCGTCTGGGTTATGTATGACCCTCCCGTGGCACCTCACGCTGAAAGAGGACAATGCGCTGGCGATGGAACCGGTTGAAGAGGTGAAAGGTCTACGTGGCACACACACTCGACTCACTGACATCGCGTTATCAGCGAATGAAGAACGCGTCATTGACAATGCAGCAGGCAAAGCGATTGAAATAGACATGACCCTTGACATCGGAACAGCACGGGAGTTCGGTTTGTATGTGTTCCGCTCCCCAAACGGAAGTGAACGGACAAAAATATCTATCTACAACCACAGGCACGGCAAGACCAACGATAGCCTGCAGATTGACACATCCTATTCCTCCCTGCGGACAGACCTTGTTGGTAGACCCCCAGAAAATGCCCCGTTCCGTCTGAGCAGTGACGGCAAGATCCGTCTTCGCATCTTTCTCGACCGAAGTCTTATCGAAGTCTTTGCTGACAATGGGGAATGTCTGCCGGAATGGGCATTTCCCAGAAAGGGCATTGACAAACTATTCCCACTGTTCTCGCGGCAGTGCGCCGTTGCACGCGTCTATCCGCAGCAAGAAGAGAGCAACGGGATTTCACTTTTCGCAATCGGCGGAGAAGCGAAGGTCGTTTCGATGGATGTATGGCAGATGCGCGCCATCTGGCAAGAGTTGAAGTATCGGGAAGGAGAGTAGGACTTGCCGGACAGGAAATAGCCTTGTGAAAGCGCGAAACGTTTGACGCGGGTCGTAAATTCTGATAAACTCTTACAGTAGGCTTGCGGAAATCGCTGCGCGATCGCTTTGTTGGCAGCGTCAGTGCATTGCCAAGAAGGAGGAAACCGTGTCAGTTACAACAAAAAAATGGGGACTTAATACCGTCGAAAAATTATCCACTGCTGAGATCGAAGAGTTGAAGCGGTATTTGGAATACCTCGTCTGGAAATCAGAAATTCCGATAGAAAGTTTAGGAAACCCGCAAGATTCGTCCAAACTTAAACGAAAAGGTCAACCCGGACGGATCTTAGAAGCTATTAACAAATCACATCATGTGACACCAGAAGACGCAGAGGCATTGCTGAACGCAATTAAAGAAGGAGAAATCCCAATGCATTTTGATTCTGGCTTCGACGAGTCGGAAAGTGAATAGTTAATGGACTATCTTTTAGATACATCCACGTGCAGCTTCTTAATGGCACATGCCCCTTATGTTACCGCCCACTTCGATTCCCTGTCTGACCTCAATGACTACCTCTTTACTTGTACGATTGTTAAAGGCGAAATTCTTTTTGGAATTCAGAGACTTCCGATAGGTCGCAGACGGCACGTTTTGGAGAATCAAGCCATTAATTTGTTTGAAGAACTGCCCTGTTTGCGGTTCCAAAGGAAGCCGCCGATTACTATGCACCCATGAAAAATTACGCCGAACAACAGGGAACTCCGTTGTCAGAGAACGACCTGTGGATAGCCGCGACTGCTATGGCACTTGATGCAATTCTCGTCACTGCTGACTCAGATTTTCAAAGGATTGCTGGATTCGGATTGCAACTGGAGGATTGGGCAAATTGAGCCCGGAGGATGTCAGGTACCAAATTCTACTTTCTGAGATAACAGAACATGGGAAATTTGTTCAGTTATTCTGTCAAATGTAAGGCTAACTTATGCTTTGTTTAACTGCTATTTTGGTAATCTACGTCCTGTTTTTCTCTATCCAATTGGCTGCCACAGCACCAAGCATCAATATATTAAAACCTATTCCTCCGCCGGATACCGTTCGCAAAACTTTTGACCTTAATCCGTTTTATAAGCAGTGGATTGACATGGAAGGATTGCCTGTTGTCGCATCAGCGAAGGTGAATCCTTACGCCGTAAAGGAAGCGGCATATCTCATTCGGCAGATGATTGGGCATCGTCAGGATGTTTTACAGGCACTCGCACAAAACAACGTGCGTTTCGCGGTGATGGCATATAACGAACTCACAACCCAAATCCCTGAACATAGTGATCTGCAACCCGACTTCTACTGGGATCGGCGCGCACGCGGTTTGGGTTCCACCCCCGCAAGACCCGCTGTCAGCTGTGGTGAGGAAAATCTGCTCAACTACGCAGGCGACCCTTATTCCACTGAGAACATTTTAGTCCACGAATTCGCGCATGCGATTCACCAGATGGGATTGAACACGGTGGATCCGAGTTTTGATGATCGCCTTCAGGTAATGTTCGAGGCGGCAGTCGAAAAAGGGCTGTGGAAAGATACCTATGCCATTACAAACAGAGCAGAATACTGGGCTGAAGGCACGCAATCTTGGTTTGACACGAATCGGGCAAATGACGACCAACACAACCACGTTGATACCCGCGATAAGTTGAAAGAATACGATCCGTCGCTCGCTGCCCTGCTCACCGAGGTTTTTGGCGATACAGACTGGCGATACACACAGGCAGTAACCCGCACGCATCTCTCACATCTTCAAGGATTCAGTCCGGATGCATCTCCAAAATTTGAGTGGTCTCCCGAATTGATGGAATTGACGGAACTTCATCAGGAATTGAAAGATCCGGACAGTGATAGTGGTGGTAGGTGGGTGAACTTGAAGGAACAATATCTAAATCTACTTCCGAGTCTAAAATCTGAAGATGATGACATAAAAACAGCGATTATTTTTGTGAACGGCACGAAATCCGAGATTACCTATCATTGGGTGGACTATAAGGGTAATGAGGAGTCATACGGCAAGATTGCACCGGGTACCTTCGTCAATCATCACACGTATGCGGGACATGTCTGGCTCATCAAAGACGTGACTGGTCGCAACCTAACAGTATTTCGTGCCGTAGAAAAAACGGGACGGGCACTTGTTAGTAGGGTATCTTCGAACGTGCGATAGAGAGTTGATACGTTTTGCCACCGTTGGATACCATCTCAGGAGAAACATAAGTGAATGAAGTTGTCCAGAAGGTTACAGCGTTTATAGTACGCGAACGAAATGGTGTCAAAGAATTACTCGTCTTTAAGCATCCAACAGCGGGTGTTCAGATTCCTGCTGGTACTGTTGAAAAGGGAGAAGATATCGAAACCGCTGTAAGGAGAGAAACTTATGAAGAAACAGGCTTACAGTTCGTAGAGATTGAAAACTATCTCGGTTGTTTTGAAAATGAGTTGGAAAATAACCAAAGAATCATAGCGGAAACAACCCAAGTTTATATTGAGCCAAACTTAACCGCGATTCCCTACAAGCGAAAACTCCCTAAAGGACTTACCATCGATTATCTTTCCATACGGGCGAATTTTACACACATCTCGTACATTGAGTATGAATATGACAAATTTCACAAGCCTATAGGCATTGATTCTAACATTACAGGATGGATACCCAACGAAAATTTAAGTGCCCAGAAAAAAAGACATTTTTTTCTTATGTCCACACAAGAGAAAACAGCGGATGCATGGGAACTAAAGAGTGATATGGGGCATATTTTCAAACCATATTGGACTCCGCTTTCACCGAAACCACGGATTATATCGCCACAAGACAAGTGGTTGGATTTCGTCTATGAGAAAATCTGAATTGTGGTAAAATAGATATAACATCGTAGGTGTTTTGCTTGAGGCTTTCCACCAGGTTGAACATTGCCCCAAACGCTCAACGGACGGCAAAAGGGATAGAACAATTATGGAACGGATAAAAGTTACGTCACTTGGACAAATACCCGAAGCCGATATCTCCTTTGGCGATCTCACTGTGTTTGTTGGTGAGCAGGCGAGTGGAAAGAGCATTTTGCTCCAACTGATAAAACTGGTTTTAGACTCGGATGATATTACACAAACGCTGAAAAAACATGGGTTTGATTGGCACGGAAAACACGAGCATTTCTTATCAATCTACTTCGGTGAAGGGATGGAGAAAATTTGGGACACCGCATCGACAAAAATCACCGTGGACAACGAAGCCTTTCTGTTTGACAAAGTGCTATCAAGGAAAGGGAGAAAAAAAGCGGAATCTCTTTTCCTGATACCCGCACACCGGGCAATGACGCTCAAAGATGGCTGGCCTCGCGCATTCACAGATTATGCTATCGGTGACCCGTATGTTGTTAAACAATTCAGTGAGCATTTACGTTTGTTGCTGGAAATGCACTCAAGTTATAGTGAAGATGTTATTTTTCCGCAGGCCGGCCGTATGAATAAAACGATACGTGATGCAATCGGAGCGGATATCTTTGGCGGGGCTCAGCTTAAACTCGACCGCTCTGGCCTGCGTAAACGCATTATCTTGGATGTTGAAGACAGCCAACTTCCGTTTATGGTTTGGTCCACTGGGCAAAGAGAATTTGTCCCGCTTTTGATGGGTCTGTATCGATTACTGCCTTCAGGTGGTAGGAAAAAGAAAAGTGGTCTTAATTGGGTTGTTATCGAAGAACCCGAAATGGGATTGCACCCGCAATCTATTTCGGTCTTACTCATTATTCTTTTTGAGCTCTTACGGCGTGGCTACAAAGTTATCGTTTCTACCCATTCGTCCCAAGTGCCTGAACTGATATGGGCAATACAATTACTCGCCAAATGGAATGCCAGTCCAACGCATCTATTAAAATTGTTGGATTTGAACGTCACTTCCTTTTCCACGGAATTGACGAAAACAGTGTTTGAGGAAAAAACCTTCAAAACCTATTATTTATCTCGCCACAATGAAGTTAAAAATATTTCAACCTTAGATGCTGAAGATTCAGACGAAGCTGTTTCGGATTGGGGGGGACTTACACTGTTTAGCACGAAGGTGGCCGATGTCCTTTCTGAAGCAATGTGGAGGGCAGACTTGTGAGTTTTGCCGATGCGGTTCAGCGGACACCTGAACTCACCGGATGTTTAAAAGTAGGATTACAAGCATTGGGTTCAAATCGCCGTAAAATCAGAGTAGACGCGACACGCAACCTGACAGGAAGTGTTGATATAGATGCTTGTCTCATAAGATGTTATCCGAATGCACCCCGTTGGGATTACGTATTTGGCTACAAGGATAGGGTTTACTATGTTGAGGTTCATCAAGGTCGCACGGGTGAGATGCAAAAGGTCATCGCAAAATTAGATTGGTTAAGACAATGGCGTGAACGTTCGGCACACAGCCTTGAATATTTGAAACATCAAAGCACTTATCACTGGATTTCCACCGGAAGAATCGATTCAGCATTTGCAAAAAATAATAGATACCGCAGAATTTTGCGTCAAAAAAGCATTTTTGGGCCTGATCCTATATTGAACGCAGATGCTGTTTTGTGAACATATCACTACCGAAAAAGGAGAAAAAGATGACAACGTATCGAGCAGGCGTAATCGGTTTAGGTCGTATGGGTAGCACTTTCGACGATGAAATCACGCAAGGGGGTTCGATCTTTTTGCCCTATTGCCACGGCCCAACGTACCATGCTGCCCCGAATGTAGAACTGGCTGCCGGTGCTGACCTACACGCCGAACAAGCCGCAATTTTCGGTGAACGGTGGGGACTGGGTTCTGACCATATCTACAGTGACTACCGTGAAATGCTGGAGAAGGAAAATCTGGACATCGTTAGTGTCTGTACGACAGCACGGATACGGTCGACTATTGTGCAAGATGTGGCGCGTTCCAGTGTTAGAGCGATCTGGGCAGAAAAACCGATCGCGCTCAGTCTCGCTGAGGCAGATGAAATGGTGAAGACCTGTCGAGCAGAAGGTGTCGCGCTGGCGATCAATTGTGCCAGACGCTGGAATCCTTTCTTCAGCGAAGCCCGAAAACTTATTGACGAAGGCGAAATCGGTGATGTGCTTCAGGTAACAGTCTATGCCCAGTGCGGACTTTCACATAACGGCAGCCACGCTATCGACATCTTGCGGTACATGGCAGGTGGAAATGTCGAATGGGTTTTCGGTGAGATGCAGTCCGACGAAGCCGCCGCAGGTGAAAGTGACCTGCAGGGAAACGGCTA